>JANOAY010000540.1:0-3505 GCA_031411375.1 Pedosphaera sp.
TCCGCGTCGTCAATCGCGCGGGCCATGAGGATGTAAGTGGCGTAGTGGTTGCCCTCGGACTCGACGAGGCTGGCATAGAATTGCGCGAGCTCCGCGTCCACGTCCGCGAGCGCGCGTCCCAGGATTTGGAATTTCTCGCAACTGCGCCCCTCGATGAGCGAGCAGCAGATGAGATGATCAATCACCTGCTGGCGCGTGCCTTTACGAATGCCGCGCATCAGTCCGGCGATCCACGGGCTGGGGAAGGGCTGGCCGAATTCGATGCCGCGTTTCTTCAGCAGCGCGAGCACGAGTTCAAAATGCTGCAACTCCTCGATGGCGATGGCGTTCAACTCACTGACGCGCGGAAAAAGGTCGCGGTATTTTTCCAAGTTCAGCGCGGTGGTGGCAGCCTTGCGTTCGAGGTGCGCGTGATCGATGAGAATCTCGGGGAGGTGGCCGAGAATTTTCGGCAGCCAGTCCGCAGGAATTTTTTCGCGCCAGAGCAACATGCGAGGGCTGTTGTGCGGCGCGCGCGCGCTGGTCGCAAGCGGCAAATGCCGTTCCCGCGCCGCCAAAAGGTTTGCCGCGCGCGGCGGTTTTCGCTAAGGCTTTCCCCGCACGAACCCAGACGACGCAAACCAAATTTTCATGACGCGACTTTTCTCGATTCTTTTGGCCGCCGCCATCTTCTCCAGCGCCAGCGCCCTCCAAGCCCGCGAAGCCACCCGGCCCTACAGCCAGAAGCACGGTGCGGCTCCGCTTGCCGCCGTGCCGCAAGTCACCGTGGCCGCGACCGACGTGGCGGCAGAACTCGCGCTGGATCTGCAAGGCGTCAAAGGCGGACCGCTCCGCATCGCCGCCGCCTCGAATGTGGAGCTTTCGCCCGCGACGCACGGCGTGTGGGAAAACGTGCCGGGCGGGCGGCTCTGGCGGCTGCGCGTGAATGCGCCGGGTGCGACGGACGTGAGTCTGGGCTTCGCGCGCTTCCAAGTGCATGACGGCGCGACCGTGCATTTCTACGCGGAGACCGAGGACTACGTGCAAGGCGCGTTCACCGCGGGCGACAACAAGCCGCACTGGGAACTGTGGACGCCGGTACTGCCGGGCGAACGCTGCGTCATCGAGCTGTTCGTGCCGGACGGCGCGCGCGCCCCGGAACTGATGCTTACGCAGGTCAATCGCGGCTACCGCGACATGTTCCGCCGTAAGAACACGCTCGGCATTCCGAAGGCCGGCGCGTGCGAGAACGACGTGGTCTGCGCCGTGGGCGATCCTTGGCGGAACGAAATCCGCTCCGTGGCTCGCTACACGATCAGTGGACAGTTTCTTTGCACCGGGCAGCTCATCAATGACGTGGCGGGCGACAAGAAAAATTTCTTCCTCACCGCCGCCCATTGCAGCATCAGCGCCGGGAACGCCGCGACCATCGTGGTCTATTGGAACTACCAGGCCCCGGTCTGCGGGCAGCAAAGCGGCGGTTCGCTCGCGCAGAGCCAGCAAGGCGTCATCTTCCGCATGTCCAAGGCGGACGTGGACACCACGCTGGTGGAACTCGAAGACGTGCCGGACGCGGCCTTCAATGTCTATTACTCCGGCTGGGACCGCACGACCATCGCCTCGCCGGGCGCGGTCGGCATCCACCATCCGAATGGCGATGAAAAATCCATCAGCTTTGCCAGCGCCACGCTCACTTCGGTGAACAACTGTATCGGCACCGGCGGCAGCGTCGCGAACACGCACTGGCGCGTCGTCTGGAACAACGGCGTGACCGAACCCGGTTCTTCCGGCTCGGGCATCTGGAATCCGGTGACGCGCCGCGTGGTCGGCGTGCTCTCCGGCGGCGGCAGCGCCTGCAACGCGCTGAGTTCCCCCGATTGCTACGGCAAATTCGGCGTGGCCTGGACCAACGGCACCACGGCGGCCACGCGCCTGCGCGACTGGCTCGATCCGTTGAACTTAAACTCCAATTTCGTGGCCGGCCTCGACAGCGTGGCCGCGCCCACCGGGCCGGTCGCGACCGTCACCGGCGCGGCCCTCGCCGCCGAAAGCTGCGCCGTGACCAATGGTGCCGCCGATCCCGGCGAGAGCGTGACCTTCAGCATCACCGTTACCAATTCCGGCACCGTCTTGCTCACCAATCTCACCGGCACGCTCCTCGCCGGCACCGGCGTTTCCGCGCCCGGCGCGGCGCAGAATTACGGGTCCATCCCGGTGGGCGCGGCCGCCGTCGCGCGGCCCTTCACCTTCATCGCCACGGGCGCGTGCGGCGCGACCTTGTCGGTGCGCGTGCAGTTGCAGGAAGGCACGAACAGCCTCGGCCTCTTCACCAACACCTTCACGCTCGGCGTCCCGAACACTTCGCTCGCGCAAAATTTTGACAGCGTGAGCACGCCCGCACTGCCCTCCGGCTGGACCACTTCCGTCACCAACGCCGGCGTGGCCTGGGTCTCGACCGCCGCCCAGCGCGACACGCTGCCGAACGCCCTTTTCACCCCTGCGCCCGGCGTGGAGGCCGACGCCGTGGTCACGTCGCCTGCGTTCAACATCACCAGCTCGAACGCGCTGGTCTCCTTCCGGCACCTCTACGATTTTGAAAACACCTTCGACGGCGGCGTGCTGGAAATCTCCGTCGGGGCCGGGCCGTTTGTGGACATCCTCGCCGGCGGCGGCGTGTTTCTCACGGGCAGTTATACCGACACCATCAGCAGCAGCTTCGGCAACTCGCTGGGCGGACGCGCGGCGTGGTCGGGGCTGACGGCCGGGTTCATCACCACCACGGTGCGGCTGCCGGTCTCGCTGGCCGGCCAGTCCGTGCGCCTGCGCTGGCGCGCGGGCACGGACGACAGCAACGGCACCACCGGCTGGTCTGTGGACTCGCTCACGGTGAGCGACGGCGTGGCCTGCTGTTCCGGGCTGAGCGCGCCCAGCATCGTGAACTTGCGCCGGACGACCGGCAGCGTGGTCTTCTCGTTTCAAAGTCAGGCCGGGCAGAGCTACCAAGTGGAATCAAAAGGCTCGTTGAACACGCCCGGCTGGCAGTTGCAGCAAACCATCTCCGGCGACGGCACGCTGAAACATTTCACGAATACGCTCACGCCCACGAACCGCTTCTTCCGCCTGCGCTCGCCGTGAGGGGCGTGCGGGCCGCTTCACAAAAATCCTCGCCGGGCCGCCGGGTTCAGCGTGAGTCTCGCGACCTCGCCTGCTACGGCTTCCCCGGCTGCACCACCGAGATGACGAACTTCTCCTCGCTCAGGTATGTCTTTGTGATGCGGCGGATGTCTTCGAGGGTCACGGACTCGTAGCGGGCGTCGTCCTTGTCGCTGCGGTCGTAGCCGAGGCCGTAGAGTTCATCGAGCGCAGCGGCCATGGCGTAGCCGCCCAAATCCTGCCGGGCGATTTTCTTCCCGCCCACGACTTTGGCCTTGGCGCGGGTGAGTTCCTCGGCGGTCAGGCCGTCGGCGCGCAGGGCGGCGGCTTCCTTGAGCATCTCGGTTTCGACCACCGCCACTTTCTCCGGATC
>JANOAY010000541.1:0-3740 GCA_031411375.1 Pedosphaera sp.
CGGGCGTGGCGCGAATCCAGTCGCCGTTCGCTTTCGCGAAGAACGGCACGGTCATCGCGCCTTCCCATTGCGCGCGCCAAAGCTCCTTGCCGGTCTGGCGGTCGAAGGCGGTGACGATCTCGAACTTCTTGTCCTTCGATTCGGTGGTGAACACACGTTCTCCCGATACGATGGGTCCCGAGTAACTCGGCCCCAGTTCCGCGCGCCAGGTGAGCCGAAGGTGATTTGTGTCGAGCTTCTCGGGCCACTTCGTTCCGGTGAACTGACCGTCGCGATCTGGCCCGCGCCATTGAGGCCAACCTGCATCGAGAGGGGCCTCAGCACTGGCATCCATGGCGCCAGCCAGCAGCAACGCGATGAGAACGACTAATTGGGAATGCATGAAACCTCTGATGGTTTGCTTGTCGCTTTCGATCATGGCACTCGCTCGCTCACGGGTGGAGAACATTGCCGACCGGTTTTATTGCAGCGGAGGTTCGTCCCAAAGACGCCAAATTAGAATCTCTCGAAGCTGTCTCCATGTCAGTTCTCTCATCAGACAGCTTTTTCGCCAGGTCGGCGGCCTGCTGAATCCCGATAAAGACGATTCCGGTGATGACGAGGCCGAAGCAAAAGATCGGAATGATGTAAATGGCCATGTCAGTTCTTTCTCTTGTTGATGGTGGCACCGGAGAGCAGGACAAGGCGCACTCCGACCCAGAGGGCGAGAATGCTTGGCACCCAGAGTCCGACATACGCTCCGTAATCATGATTCACGAGGAACCAGAGTCCGACGCTCACAAGGAAGCTGGCGAAGGCTGCGATGAGGAATGGGTAGTCAATTTTTTGAAACATGTTGGCAGAGGGCTGAATTTAGTTTGGTGACTGGCGGCGTGATGGTAAGGCGAGGCGGGGAGCCGGCGGCTCCCCGCCCTCCGGAACCGACTACTTCGGCAGAACCACGGTGTCGATGACGTGAATAACGCCGTTGCTCGCGGCCACGTCGGTCTTCACGACCTTGGCGTTATCCACGGTGACGACGCCGTCCGCAACCTTCACGTCGAGCGACTGGCCGTTCACGGTCTTGGCCTTCATCGTCTTGACGTCCGCGGCCATGACTTTGCCAGCCACGACGTGGTAGGTGAGGATGGCGACGAGCTTCGCTTTGTTCTCTGGCTTGAGCAGGTCTTCCACCGTACCCTTGGGGAGCTTGGCGAAGGCTTCGTCTGTCGGCGCGAAAACGGTGAACGGCCCGGTGCCTTGCAACGTCTCGACCAGGCCGGCGGCTTTCACGGCGGCGACCAGGGTGTTGAAACTGCCATTACCGGCGGCGACGGCGACGATGTCTTTGTCCGCCGGCTTGGTGTCAGCGTATGCGAGGCCCAAGAAACTGGATGTGGCAACGAGGGCAGTGAGGGTGAGGATGCGGATGGTTTTCATGGTTCTTATGGGATGATGTTTTTTTTGTTTTAGTGTGAACCCGGACGACCACCGCGAAGCGAGTCGGCCTAGAGAACCGGCATTCGAGCCGGCGTTGGGCGACGCTTGCGTTTCTTTTCCAATGTTCAATTTTCGTTTTCATGTTCAGTTTGCTGCCAAGCAGCATCGAACTGTCGACATTTTGTCTAACTATTGTTTAGATGTCAATAGTTTGTCTAACTTACTTTAGCGGCTAGAAGAATAGCGCGTTCTGACGCAATTTTCAGAAAGTATTGCCGCGCTGTCTGGAATGTGCGCAATCGGCGCTGTCTATGTTGTTAGCTTTTTGTCTAATTTATTAGTCGGGCCGTTGAGGCAGTGAAGTAGGGCATTCTTGAAGTCCTCGTTGGGAATGGCAAGTAAGGCGTAACGCCTCAGACTCCGGCCCGCCGCCACTCCAGCGCACCGCCAGCGGCGCGCAGGCCAGTGGCAAAGCAGCCTTGCATCAAGTAGCCGCCGGTTGGCGCGTCCCAGTCGATCATTTCGCCGGCGACAAAGACTCCCGGCAGCCGTTGGATCATCAGCGAGGAATTGAGTTCGCTCCAACGCACGCCGCCCGCCGAAGAAATCGCTTCGTCGATGGGGCGTGGCTTGGTGAGCCGTAGCGCGCAAGACTTTGTCGTGGCGGCGAGTTGTTCGGCGGATTGGAACGGTGCGTGGCCCGGGAGATTTTCCAGAATGGCAAACGCCGCGTCACTCAGCTTCCAGCGCGAGCGGGCTTCGGCGAGAAAGTTGCGGGGGCAATTGCCAAGTTTTTTCACCAGTTGCGCGACGGTGTGGGCGGGTTTGAAATCAATGACGATTTCCGGCTCCGGCATCGCGCGCAGGGCGGGGCCGAGCTGGTAAATCGCGCCGCCCTCCAGTCCGTATTTCGTCACGAGCAGTTCACCCGTCGCCGTGGTTTCACCCACGCGAGCAGTGATGTTTTTCAACGGCTGGCCTTCCGCAGCGGCCAGCACGGCGGGCGACCACGCGAGTTCCCAGCCGCAATTCGCCGCCGTCAACAGAGCCACGGCTACGCCCGATTTTTCCAGCGCCGAAACCCAGCTGCCATCGGAACCCGTCTCCGGCCACGAGCCGCCGCCGAGCGCGAGAATCACCGCTTCCGCTTCCGCCGTGCGCGGTTCGCCTTCGACTTGGAAATCCAACTGCCACTGCGCGCCCGCGCGCAAGCCCGTCCAGCGATGACGCAGCGCAAACTTTACTCCGACTTCGCGCAGCCGATGCACCCAGCGGCGCAAGAGCGGCGCGGCCTTCATCTCGCGTGGATAGACGCGGCCGCTCGTGGCCGCAAAAGTTTCCACGCCGAGTTCCGCCGCCCATTGCCGCAAGGCGTCGGCGTCAAATTCCGCGAGGAGCGACGGCCAGAAATCCGGCGGCTGTTCCGCACCGGTGTAGCGCGTGGCGAAGCGTTCGCGCGGTTCAGCGTGGGTGAGATTCAGTCCGCCGCGACCTGCCACGAGAAGTTTTCGCCCGACCGACGGCTTCGCGTCGAAGAGCGTGACGGACGCGCCGCCCGCCGCCGCCACTTCCGCCGCGCGCAGCCCCGCCGGCCCGCCGCCAATGATCGCGATGTTGATGCCGCAGCGAAGCAGAGTCGCCCGCGCGGCGCAACGACGTTGGCCGCAACGTCACTCCAGCCCGTGCCGCTCGATCCACGATTGCGGGATGGTGCCGTGACTGAGCAGCCAGTCGTTGAACTTGCGCAAACTCCAACCGCGACCGTCCACGAGGCGCGCGCGCAGACGTTCGTTCTCCAACCGCCCGAGCCAGTAGCTCATGGGGACGGTGGGCGAACTGGTGTACCAGTTCACATCCGCCTCGGCGCGGGCGCGAGTGAAGCCAAGATTTTTAATCATGTGCTTCACGCCGGATTCGTAGCTGTAGCGGCGCGTCTGCAACCGCAGGTCCACGAGGATGCGATGCGCGCGCCAGAGCGCGTCGTGGAGTTGTTGCACGCGCAGCCACGGCGAGCGGTCAATGCGGAGGTCCACCATCATCTGCTCGCACCAGAGCGTCCAGCCTTCGTAGAAGACGGCGTGGGCGAAGAGCCGCCGCCATTTGCGCGCGTGTTGGTTCGCGAGAACGAATTGCAAGTGATGCCCCGGATACGCCTCGTGCGCGCACGTCAGGCTCAGGCCAAAATGCTGCTGCCGCTCGGCACGCTTCTCCGCCTCGGTCGTTTTCGTCGCGCTCAGGTCATTCACCCAGAAGGTGCCGCGCTGTTTTTTCTCGAACGCGCCGGGCTGCGAATACGCCGCCGTGGGAAACAGGTGCCGCAT
>JANOAY010000542.1:0-1895 GCA_031411375.1 Pedosphaera sp.
CGCTCTTCCCCGGCTGGAACGAGCGCGTGATCAACTACCGGCTCAATTACGTCGCCACCAAGCTCGCGCCGATCACCTCCGCGCTCGCGGCGAAGAGCCAGCCCGCGCCCGCCGCTACCACGACCACGCCGCCGCCGGAAACTGGCCTGATGCCGAAGCCGTCGAACAGTTCTCCGCCCACCACCGCGCTGCCGATGTCGGCGGAGTTTGATCAGGTGCGCGAGTTGCAGGCAGAGATTGAGCGGCTCAAGCAGGACAACAAAACCCTCGGCGCGAAATTGAAAGAAGCACTCTCCGCGCAGCCCGCGATGGTGGACCCGCGCGACCTCGCGAAAGCCGAGGAGCGCATCCGCTCGTTGCTCAAAGAGAACGAACTCATCAAAGCGCAAGTCGCCGCGCAGAAAACCACGCCGCCTGATTCCACCGCGAAAATCAACGAGCAGAACGACACCATCCTCGCGCTCCGCACCGAGAACGACGTCTTGAAAAAACAGACCGCCGAGTGGCGCGACAAATACGCCGCGCTCTCCACCGCCGCCGACACGGCGCGCGCGCAATATGCCACGCAGGCCGCTGAGAGCGACGTCGCGATGCGGAAACTCGCGGGCGAATCGCTCGGCCTCCAGAAGCAGCTCGAACTGTGGAAACAGGTCGCGCAGCAGAACCAGCGGCAGAGCGCGCTCGCGCCCATTCCGTCCATGCCGCCTGATGCGCAGCGCGAGTTGCTCACGCTCCGCGCGCGGGTGCAGTCGTTGGAAGCCAAGCCCACGCCGTATTCTTCGGATGAGCTTGCACTCTTCAACCGCCCTCCCGCCGCGCTGGTCGCCAACGTCGCCGCGCCGTCCTCCACCGTGCCGTTCACCGGTGTCGCGCCGATTGAGAAGGAACGGCCCAAGGTTTCGCGTGGCGTGCCGCCCGGAGCGGGGCCATTGCTGCGCGCCGCCGAACGCGCTTTCGCCACCGCGCAGTTCGCCGAGGCGGAAAAGAATTATCTCGAAGTGCTGCGGCAGGATGAGAACAACGTGACCACACTCGGCAACCTCGCTTCCGCGCAGGTCGAACTGAACAACTACGCGGGCGCGGAAAAATCCGTGACCAAGGCGCTCGCGCTCGACCCGGACGATTACTTCAGCCTCTACGTGCTGGGCCGCATCCGCTTCCGCGAAAACAAAATGGACGAGGCGCTCGACGCCCTGAGCCGCTCCGCGCAGTCGAATCCTGATTACGCGGACGCGCAGAATTATCTTGGCATCGTGCTGAGCGAGAAGGGGCAGCGCGGGCCGGCGGAGGCGGCGCTGCGGCGCGCCATTCAACTCCAGCCGAACAACGCCGTGGCGCACAACAACCTTGCCGTGGTCTATGCCACGTAGACGCCGCCCGCGCTGGCGCTGGCGCGCTGGCATTACCAGAAGGCGCGCGACGGCGGGCATCCGCGCAACGCGCAGTTGGAGAAGATGCTCGACCTTAAGCCGTAGCACTCGCCTCCCATGCTGCGCCAGTCCCAGCACGAAATCACCATCGCCACGCGCGGCCGGGCCTTTCACGATTTCACGGCCGAAGTTTCCGCGCTGCTGCGCGCCACGAAAATCCAGACCGGGCTGGTGACGCTGCATCTCCAGCACACGTCCGCCTCGTTGCTGATTCAAGAGAACGCCGACCCCGACGTGCGCCGCGACTTCGAGTCGTTCTTCGCGCGCCTCGTGCCGGACGGTGATGGGGTTTTTATTCACACCGCCGAGGGCGAGGACGACATGTCCGCCCACATCCGCACCGCGCTGACGGCGGTGAACCTGACTATCCCGATCCCCCTGGGCCGGGTCGGTGGGGTCGACGAAGCTGCCGGCGTCGCCGATCTTGTAGAAGCCTTCCTCGTCGAAGGCGGCGGCCGTCAGCTC
>JANOAY010000543.1:0-9123 GCA_031411375.1 Pedosphaera sp.
TGAACGCGGATTTGCGGGACGTGTTGAGTTGCATATGTTTTAACCTTTCTGACTAACTGCGGTCGTGAACAGAACGCACAGGCGGTTTATCCATTATTTCGGCTGTTCACTGATTGCCTGTGCGCGAACCGCAAGCAACACTTAGCAACGCGGGTGCCAGCCTCCTCTTTCCCTGCGAAGGGCTGAAAAATCCGCAAATCAGCCGCACTTCCACAGGGCCATCAGGCACCGCTGTCCGCAACTCAAACAGGCGTGTCTCCCGTGTCCAATCGCGTCGGAAAATTCCCACACCAACTCAGGATTGCTTCCCATTCACGCGGGTAAAATTGTCGGACGGCGCGAGGAGAAGAAGGCGCGACCGGCGCGGCTCCGGCTAAAAAATGTTCACGGCGCAGTCTCGCCGCCGCAGAACGGGCTGAACAATTGCCCCCACAAAAGAGAAGACCCGCTGCAACAGGCAGCGGGTCCGCTCCACTTGCGACACGAACGTATTAAGTCCGCATCGCGTCTGATCTATCGGCGCGCGGCGGCGGCACTTGAGCCGCCGGTTCAATCTGCGGAAAACTTTGGCGCAGGGGCTTTCACGAATTCCACCGGGCGCAGATAAACCGGCTCCAGCGCGGAACCGGAAACAAACTCCGTCCGGCGCGAGGCGAGCAACGCGAGGTAATCCGCTTCGGGAAAGAAGGGCGTGTCACCTTCGGCGGACTCGCTGCCGGGCGGCAAATCCATCCGGTAAACATCTTGGCCTCCAAGCTCGGCGCGGCTCAGACGTTGAAAGGGCCGCACCAGCCGGGGGCGCTCGAACACCGACGCGTCATACTCTGCGATGAACAATTCCCCGCGCTGCGCTTCCAGCCCCACGAACACCGGATTCGGGAGGCCGAATTGCCCCGCGTGCGCGGCGACTGCCTCCGCGCTCGGCAAACCGAGCACCTTCACCCCGCGCGCCATCTGCCAGCCCTGCGCAATGGCAATCGCCGTCCGAATTCCCGCATAGCTGCCCGGCCCCAGTCCCACGACGATGCACTCGATGTCTTCGCGCTCCAATCCCGCCTCCGCCAGGGCCGCATCAATCAGCTTGAACGGCTTCATCTCGCGCGCGCCGATATCCAAGGCTCCGCCGGGACGCGGCCCGCCGTGAACGGTCACGTTTCGCACCGACGAGGAAAACTCAAGCGCCAGAATCTTCATAAGTGAACTGCCGCTCCGTTTCGCTGAGGGTTTCAATCTGCACCAGGCGCACCAGACCTTGGGCCTTGGACTTTGAACCTTGGACTTCCGGCTCCCACCGTTCGATCCACTCCACCACCGCCACGCCGTCCGGGTTCAACAAGTATTCCTCCAGACCCGCGCCCGCCACTTCCTCGGCGTTGTTCAGCCGATACAAATCCAAATGGAACAGGCGCAGCCGTCCGCCGCCGTATTCGTTGAGCAATGCGAAGGTCGGCGAGTGGACGCGCGCGGTACAGCCGAGGCCGCGCGCGAAGCCGCGCACGAACTGCGTCTTGCCCGCGCCGAGATCGCCGCTCAGGCCGATGACCCAGCCGCGCTGGGCGGCGCGGCCCCACTGCTCGCCAAGCGCCAGCGTCTCCTCAGGACTTCGCGAAATGTGTGTAGCCATGGGCCGTCAGGTTTTTCACGCCGGTGTGATCGCGCAGACGCAGTCCGGGTTCGGTGACGATCTTGCCGATGCACGTCAGCGGCAAATCAGGAAACTGCTTCCTCCATCCGTCCATCAGCGGCACCGCGTCCTTGCTTCTCGCCGTGAACAGCAGTTCAAAATCTTCGCCGTCCGTAAGCGCCGCGAGCAGCGGCGGCTTCGCGGACGATTCCTCCCTCGCCGCCATCTTCGCCACCCGACTGATCGGGATCGTCTTGGCCAGCAGCTCCGCGCCGACGTGGCTGGCTTTCAGGATGTGCCGCAGGTCGCTGGCCAGTCCGTCGCTCAGATCAATCATCGCGTGGATGGCGAACTGCTCGCGCAACCAGCGTGCCTCGGCCAGACGCGGCTCGAAATCCAAATGCCGCCCGTGCAACGAACCGCCCAGCGTGCCCGTGACAAAAATCGCGTCGCCCGCCGTCGCGCCCGAACGCAACACGCAGCGCTCCTTCGCCACCGTCCCGAGCAGCGCGATGGAAATAAGCATCGCTCCGGGACTCGTCGTGGTCTCACCGCCGACGATGGCCACGCCGTGCTCCGCCGCGAGCGCGTTCAGTCCGGCGTAAATGGCTTCCACTTTTTCCGGCGAGAAATCCTTCGGCAACGCAAGGGTCACGAGTGCGGAGTTCGGCTTCCCCGCCATCGCCGCGATGTCACTCAGGCAGCGCGCCAGCGCCTTGCGTCCGATCTTCTCCGGCGACGTCTCGCTCGTGAAGTGGACGCCCTCGACCACCGCGTCCGTCTTGAACAGCACGTAATCGGGCGCACCTAGGTCGAGCACCGCGCAATCATCGCCCGCGGCCACGACCACGGAATCGTTGCGTGGCAGCGCGGGCAGCAGGCGGGCGATCAGTTCCACTTCGTTCATGAATCCAGGAGTTTCTCCGCCCACTTGGGCTGCGCCACGATGAGCGTGAAATTGACCGCGTTGAACAGCGCGTGCAGCAGGATGGGCGCGAAGATGTTTTTCGTCTGCTCATACAGCGCGACCAAAATCATTGAGAGGAAGATGAAGAACAGAAAGCCGACCGCGTTGCCGTGAACGACGGCGAACAGCACCGCGCTGATCCACAAGGCAAGACGCGGATGCCCGCGCTGCTTGATGAATCCGTAAAGCACGCCGCGAAACAAAAGCTCTTCACCGACGGGCGCCACGATGATGGCCGTGAAGGCTTGCAGCGCGAGCAGCCACCACGGCCATTTGTTTTGCAACAGTTCCGCGATGGCCTGCGGCTGCGGCCTCAGCCAGTCCCAGCCCGTGCGGTCGGCGGCCACTTCCAGCACCGTCGAGGTGAGATAGCCCAGCACGCCCATGCCGAAGAGCGCGATGACGAGCGCGAGCAACGCCAGCGTCACACATGGCCGGTAGTTGCGTTGCGTGAGACCAAACGCCTCGCCCCACTTCTGCGCGTTCCGTCGGAGAAATTGATGCAGCCAGATCGGCACCGTGCCTTGCACACAGAGCAGGGAGATGACCACGGTCAGGAGCATCACTTCCTCCGGCTTGAGCCGGCTGCCGAGCAACGGACCGAGCAAGCCGGAGAGGCCGATGGCCAGCCCCAGCGTCATCGCCACCATCGCGCCGAGCTGCATGACGCTCAGGGTGTCCCATCGCTTGTCCGAAATCACCCGGCGACGGTAGGCAGCGTGTGCCGGCAAGAGAAGGAAAACTCTGGCGCGCGCCGCACTTCGTGGAAGGCACCTTGCCGCACGCCGACAAGAATGTTCTATTCGCCGGCGCGCAACATGATTTTGAAAAAACGTCTCTGGAAATTCAGCCTGCTGGCTCTGGTCGCGGTGGCCCCGGCCCTGCTGGCTCCCCGCCAAGTGATCGCCGCCGAGCCGCCGGCCAAAACCGCCGCCACCAACGCCGTCACCCTCCGGCTTGAGGCCATCATCGCGAAGATCAACGTCAAGCTCCAGGCCGGCCAGCGCAGCGCGGCGGACCTCGCGGAAGACATGAAAGCGTTCGACGCCTTCATCGCCGAGCGACCGGCCGACCAAAGCCCGGAGATGGCGCAGGTCGTGTGGATGAAGGCCATGCTCTACCTGCAAGTGCTGGATGACGCCGCGAAAGCCGTTGAGACCATCAGGCTGGTGCAAAAGAATTTCCCCGGCACGCCGCACGCGGCGCAGGCGGCGGAAGTGCTGCCGCAAATTGAAAGATTGGAGGCGATGAAAGCCATCCAGCGCACGCTCGTCGTGGGCAATCCCTTTCCTGATTTTCAGGAGAAAGATTTGGACGGGAAACCGCTCTCCATTTCGCGCTTCAAAGGCCAGGTGTTGCTCGTGGATTTCTGGGCGACCTGGTGCGGGCCGTGCCGCGTGGAACTGCCAAACGTCATCGCCACCTACGAGAAGCATCACAAACGCGGCTTCGAGATTCTCGGCATCAGCCTCGACAAGGACGAACAGGCCATGAAGCAGTTTCTGGCCGGCAACAAAATGACCTGGCCGCAATACTTCGACGGCCTGTTGTGGCAGAACAAGCTCGCCGTGAAGTATGGCGTGAACAGCATCCCCGCCACTTACCTGCTCGACGCACAGGGGAAAATCATCGCCCGCGATTTGCGCGGGGACGATTTGGAGAAGGGCGTGGCGGCGGCGCTGGGGAAGAAATGATCCCTCGGAGCGCGGCTTTTCAAGCCGCAGCAATGTTCGCCAGCCGCAGGCGTGAGGACATGCCACACCACTATCCCATTCAATTTGCTGCGGGTTGAAAACCCGTGCGCCGGGGCAGGGGCTGAAGCCGCAGTTGCGCCCGCGCCCGCGCCTTCCTAACCTCCGCGCATGAATTCACCCATGCGTTGCCTTGCCGGCCTGTCCGCCGCGCTGCTCTGCGGCTGCTCCACCATGAACACGTCACCGAAAGTTTCCTTCGCCGGGATTGATCATCTCGCCGCCTCTGCCGCCCTGCCCGATCCGCTCGTGATGAGCGATGGCCGCAAAGTCACCACCGCGCGCGATTGGAACAACGAGCGCCGCCCCGAGTTGAAGGCGATGTTTGCGCACTACATGTATGGCGAGATTCCGCCCAAGCCTGCGCGCCGGAATTTCGACACGCGCATCGTGGACAAAAAATTCCTCAACGGCGCGGCCACGCTCAAGCTCGTCACCATTTCCATCCCCGGCCACGACGCACCGAAAATTGATCTGCTCGTGGTGACGCCGAACGCGGCGACCAAACCCGCGCCCGCGTTCCTCGCCCTGAACTTCTGCGGCAACCACGCGGTCCACGCCGACCCGCGCATTCCGCTCGCGAACAGTTTCTTCGGCACCGGCTGCAAAGGCTGCGTGGACGGCCTGGCCACGGACGCCGCGCGCGGCACGCAGGCCACGAACTGGCCCCTCGAACAAATCATCGCGCGCGGCTACGCCTTCGCCACGTTCGCCAATGCCGACGTGGACTCGGACCGCGCGAGTGTCTCCGACGGCGTGTATGCGTGGCTGGCGAAAGAGCAGACCGGCTCGGCGGCGAATTCCGCCACCACCAATCGCGGCTGCATCGCCGGCTGGGCCTGGGGCTTTCAGCGTTGCGTGGATTATCTCGTCACCGACCTCGCCATCGATCCCGCGCGCATCGCCGCCGTCGGCCACTCGCGCAACGGCAAGACCGCGCTGCTCGCGGCGGCGTTCGATGAGCGCATCGCCCTCGCCATTCCGCATCAGGCCGGCTGCGGCGGCACCGCGCCGAACCGCGTCGCCCCCGCACTGGCCGCGCCGCAGGCCAATGGCCGACCGACCGCCGAGACGATGGTTGTCATCAACAAGAATTTCCCGCACTGGTTCAACGCCGAGTACAAAAAGTTCAACGACGCGCCGGAGAAACTTCCCTTCGACCAGCACGAACTCGTTGCACTCATGGCTCCGCGTCCCGTGCTGCTCTCGAACGCCACCGGCGACAAATGGGCGAATCCCTCGCAGCAGTTTGAAGTGCTCAAAGCCGCCGAGCCGGTCTATCGCCTGCTCAACGCCGGCGGCTGCGACGCGAGCGAGATGCCGCCCGAAGGCAAACTCGTCAGCAGCAAACTCGGCTACTACATCCGCCCCGGCGCCCACTCCATGACCAGCGGCGACTGGATGGTCTTCCTCGACTTCGCCGACCAGCACCTGCGCGGACGCTGATGAAATAGTGGGGCAGCCATCCCGGCTGCCTTAGTCCACTGGCCCTCCGGGATGGTGGTTCTTTTTTCTTCAGCCGGGACGGCCCGAGGACGGAAGGCAGCCGGGACGGCTGCCCCACTATCCTTCACTTGCCTCCGCCCTCGACTTGTTGAAAATCCTCGCCATGCCGACCAACCCGGCCAGCGACCTCTACGAAGTGAAGCCGTCGTCGATCCACGGCTTCGGCATCTTCGCCCGCCACGACCTCCCGGAAGACACGCGCGTGCTGGAATACATTGGCGAGCGATTGACGAAGGCCGAGTCGTTGCGCCGCCGCATGCTGGGAAACTTTTTCGTCTTTATCGTCACCGACCAGTTCGACATTGATGGCGCGGTGGACTGGAACCCCGCGCGCTTCATCAATCACAGTTGTACGCCCAACTGCGACGCGCGCATGGAGGACGAGCGCATCTGGATCATCGCGCGCCGCGATTTGCACGCGGGCGAGGAACTCAGCTTCAACTACGGCTACAATCTGGAGGACTACGAGGATCACGTCTGCCGCTGCGGCGCGCAGGAATGCCTCGGCTTCATGGTGGCCGAGGAACACTTCGACGAGGTGCGGAGACGGGAGGCGCGGAAGCGCGTCTGAACCGGAGCGCGGACTTTCCAGTCCGCAGCAAGCCGCTGAGTGAGCAAGAGCTGATATTTCCCGACGCCTTCTGTCGTTCGTAGCTTGCTGCGGACTGGAAAGTCCGCGCTCCTCACACCCTCGGCTCCCACCCCGGACGATACTCGCGCGACCACAGTTTCTCCGCCTCCATGTCGCCGATGATTTTCCGCGCCACCGGATCGAAGCGCAGCGTGTGGCCGGTGCGATAGGCGATGTTGCCGAGGTGGCAGAGCAGCACGCTGGCCTGGCCCACGGCGATTTCGGAGTTCGGCTTCGCGTCACCGCGAATGGCTTGCAGGAAATTTTCAATGTGGCCTTTGTCGCCGCCGGAACCAGTCCCCTGCCCGATTTCCTTGCCCTTGGAATCGAGAACTTTGTAGCCGGTGCCGATCTGTTCGAGCGAGCCGCCATCGCCATACCACGTCACGAAGGCCAGATTCTCTCCGCCGCGCGGCGTGCAACTCGCGCCGTCCCACGTCAGTCCTTTGCCGCCGAAATCGTAGGACGCGAACGTCGTGTCCGGCGTCTCCTGATCGTCGTTGAAGTGATAGCGGCCGCCGGTGCAGGCCACGCGCGTCGGGTAATCCACGCCGAGTCCCCAGCGCGCCACGTCGAGCGCGTGCGGGCCGTTGTTCGCCAGTTCGCCGCCGCCCCAATGCCAGCGCCAGTGCCAGTTGTAGGGAATCAAGTTGTCCACGTACGGACGCTCAGGCGCAGGTCCCTGCCACAGGGTGTAATCCAAGTTCGCAGGCACAGGCACCTGCTTGCCGCGACCGATGGACGCACGCGCATTGCTGTACCACGAGCGCGCCGCGCGCACTTCGCCGATGACGCCGGACTTCAATTTCTCAATCGCCTCAATCACGCCGGGCCAACTGCGGCGCTGATTGCCCATCTGGATCACACGGTTGTGCTTCCGCGCGGCGGCGACCATCAGTTCGCCTTCGCGCGCGTTGTGCGAGCCGGGCTTCTCGACATAGACATGCTTGCCCGCCGCGCAGGCCAGGATGGTCGCGGGTGCGTGCCAGTGATTCGGCGCGGCGATGAAGAGGGCGTCCACGTTCTTGTCGTCGAGCACGCGGCGAAAATCCTTCACAGACTTCGGTTGCTTCTCGGCCGTGGCAAAGGCGGACTTCTGTGATTTCGCAATCCGCTCGTCGTCGATGTCCACGATGTAGGCAATCTCGACGTTGGAAATCTGTTGCAGCGCCTTGACGTGATCCGCTCCACGGCCTAGTCCCATCACACCGACGACGAGTTTCTCACCGGGACTCTTGCTCGTCTGCGCGCGCGCCAGGAGCGGCGCAGCGGCGAGTCCGAAGCTGAAGACAGTGGTGCGTTTCACAAAGTCGCGGCGTGTGTGCGGGGTGTTCATGCTGTTCTCGGACGATGGAAAGACAGCACGTCATCAAAGCGACGGAGACATTTTGGACTGCGGCGGCAGAGCGAAGCGGCGACGCCGCTTTTTTGCCTCAGGCAAAGGACGCGAAGGAGACAAACTCAGTCTCCTACTTCGCGTCCTTTGCGCTCTTTGCCTGAGGCCATCTTTCTCGCGCTCGAAAGCGCCGGCGCCGCTCCGCTCTGCCGGCGCAGTCCAAATGGCGCGTTGCATTTCGCCGCCGTCTTCTCATCATTTCGCCATGCGTTTCCTCACACTCTTGCTCGCGGCCCTGCCGTGTTTCGCCGCCGAACTCCGCATCGGGATGATCGGCCTCGACACCTCGCACGTCACCGCCTTCACCGCGTTGTTGAACAACGAGAAGAATCCGAAATACGTCCCCGGCGGCAAAGTCGTGGCGGCGTTCAAGGGCGGGAGCGCGGACATTGAATCCAGCATCTCGCGCGTCGAGGGCTACACGAAGGAGCTTCAAGAAAAGTATGGCGTGAAGATCGTTCCGACCATCGAGGAGCTTTGCGCGCAAGTGGACGTGGTGATGCTTATGAGCGTGGATGGCCGCCCACATCTCGAACAGGCGCGGCCCGTGTTCAAAGCGCGCAAGCCGCTGTTCATAGACAAGCCCGTGGCAGGGTCGTTGCGCGACGCGTTGGAAATTTATCGGCTCGCGAAGGAGGCGAACGTGCCGGTGTTCAGCTCCTCGTCGTACCGTTATTACGAGAGCCTGGTGGAGGTGAAGAACACCGATGTGGGCGAAGTGCGGAGCGTGATTTCCTACGGCCCGAGCCATCTCGAACCGCATCACCCCGACTTCTATTGGTACGGCGTGCATCCCACCGAGGCGCTGTTCACTATGATGGGCCAAGGCTGTGAAACGGTGTCCCGCACGAGCACCGCCGAGATCGATGTCGCGACCGGCGTGTGGAAGGGCGGACGCGTCGGCACGCTGCAAGGTCTGCGCACCAAGACCACGCCGCACAAGGTCATCGTCTTCGGCAGCAAGGCCGTGGCGGAGCAGAAGGGCAGCGGCGATTACGCGCCGCTCGTGCGCGTGGTCATCAAGTTTTTCCAGACCGGCGTCGCGCCCTTTCCGCCCTAGGAGACAATCGATATGTTCGCCTTCATGGAAGCGGCGGATGAGAGCAAGAGCCAGGGCGGCGGGCCGGTGAAGATCAGTGATGTGATCGCGAAGGCGCGGCGCTGACATAGCTTGTGGCGGCGGGCATCCCTGCCCGCCAGTGAGGGCTGGCTTCCAGCCGCCCGGCTAAAGCGTGAACAGCAGAAGCG
>JANOAY010000544.1:0-3806 GCA_031411375.1 Pedosphaera sp.
CTAGAAGCCGACCCTCACTGGCAGGCAGGATGCCTGCCGCCACACGCCGCTTCGCTTCATCCAGCGACGTGTAAAATCTCCAGCATCTCTCGAATCCAGTTTGTCCTGAACATCCCGCCGCCTTACCTGTCCACGCACTGATGAAAACGATGCTCAATGCCACGCCTTCGCCGGAAGAATTTCAGCGCCAGCTCTCGGAGTTCATGCGCAAGAATTTCCCCGGTGTCACCAATCCGGCCTTCGCCTCGAACCCGAGTGATGGCGATGAAGAGGGGGGCGAATCGCCTGCGCCGAAAGCGCCGGGAGATTTCGATTTCAGCTACAAGCCGCGCGATGTGAAGTCGCACCTCGACCGCTTTGTCATCAAGCAGGATGAAGCCAAGAAAG
Organism: Pedosphaera sp.; assembly: GCA_031411375.1. Taxonomy (GTDB): domain Bacteria; phylum Verrucomicrobiota; class Verrucomicrobiia; order Limisphaerales; family SIBH01; genus JANNGC01. The sequence continues at coordinate 388 of JANOAY010000544.1, forward strand.
TTCTCAGCGTGGCGCTCTGCGATCATTACAATCAGGTGCGCTTCGCGCGCGAAGGGCGGCAGACGGCGAATTACGCCAAGCAAAACATCATCCTCGTCGGCCCCACGGGCGTGGGCAAAACGTATCTCATCCGCAGCGTCGCGGACTTGATCGGCGTGCCGTTCGTGAAGGGCGATGCGACGAAGTTTTCCGAGACCGGCTACGTCGGCGGCGATGTGGAAGACCTCGTGCGCGAACTCGTCCGCCGCGCCGACGGCGACGTGGAGCGCGCGCAATACGGCATCATCTACATCGACGAGATCGACAAGATTGCCACGTCCTCCACCTCCGGCGGACGCGACGTGAGCGGGCGCGGCGTGCAGACGAACCTGTTGAAGTTGATGGAAGAAACGGAAGTCGCCGCGCGCGCGCCGAACGACATTGCCGGACAGATTCAGGCGATGATGGATTTGCAGCGCGGCGGCGGCGGAGACGGCAAGAAGCAGCCGGCGACGATCAACACGAAGCACATCCTCTTCATCGTCAGCGGCGCGTTCGATGGCTTGCAGAAAATTGTGCAGCGGCGTTTGCGCGAAGCGGTCATCGGCTTCGCTGCGTCGAGTCGCCTCGTGGCCGAGGAGGAAGTGTTGAAGGAGGCGCAGACGCGCGACTTCATTGATTTCGGATTTGAGCCGGAGTTCATCGGACGCCTGCCGGTGCGCGTGCATTGCCACGCGCTGAACACCGACGACTTGTTTCACATCCTGCAAGGCTCGGAGGGCAGCATCATCCGCCAGTACGAGCAGGACTTCGCGGCCTACAACATCGAAGTGCTGTTCCGTGAGGACGGGCTTCGGCGCATCGCGGAACTGGCCGCCGAGGAAAAGACCGGCGCACGCGGACTGATGACGGTGTGCGAGCGCGTCTTCCGCGATTTCAAATTCGAGCTGCCATCCACGGTGGTGAAGCAAATCGTCATCACGCGCGAACTGGTGAACAACCCGGCGTCCGCGTTGCAGACGCTGCTCGCCGAACGAGACAAACAGGAGCGCGCGGTGATGGCGCAGGTGGTGCGCGAGTTTGCCCAGCGTTTCCGCGAGAGCTTCGGGCTGGCGCTGGTCTTCACTGACGACGCGGCGGAATATCTCGTGACGCTGGCCATCGCGCAGAACAAAACCGTGCGCGACCTCTGCGCGGAGAAGTTCAAGGACTTCCACTTTGGTCTGAAACTCCTTGCGCAGAACACAGCACAGACGGAGTTCACGATTGACCGCGCCGTGGTGGAGAATCCCGAGCAGGCGTTGAGCGAGTGGGTGGTGGCGAGCTACCGATCGAACGAACGAACCGCAGGGCTGTAGCCGGGCTCGCTCGCAAAGTGGTAAGGCAGAGGGACAATCTTCGGTCGCGCTATCGAGGCTCGTCAGCACTTTACAATTGAGCTTCGTCGCGGGTGTAATCGCTAAAGAAATGAATGCGAAGCTCTGGCGCGGGTGGTTGTTTGGCATCGCGATGTTCGTGGCCCTTCTCGGCGGCGAAGCAGCGGAGCTTCATGAAGCAGTAGCAGCCGGTAACGTGGCGAAAGTTCGAGAGTTGCTGCGCGCAACCCCCTCGCTCGTCAATGCGACGGATGCGAATGGTGGCACGCCCTTGCACGAGGCGGCACGCAAGGGACACACGGAAATTGTCCAAGTTTTGCTTTCGGCCAAGGCCAATCCCAATCTGAAAGATCGCAGCGGACTGACACCTCACCGGCTGGCTTCCGGTTACGGTCATCGTGAGGTTGCTGCGCTTTTGCAGTTGCAGGACTCTTCGCCACCGAGCGCAACATCAGGCGGAGTGCGGGCAACACAGACAGCAATCCACCCAATTTTCGACGCGATCGCGTGGCGAAAAACCGACGAAGTGAAAGCGATGCTCGGGCAGAATCCTGCACTGGTGAAGGTGACAAATTGGACCACCTCGACGCCGCTGCACTTCGCTGTTGATCGTGTCCAGATCGACATTGTGAAGCTGTTGCTTGCGCGTGGGGCAGATGTAAGCGCGCGGGACCGGCAAGGCGCGACACCTTTGCATCACGCAGCCGACAACCGCGGAGCGCACGCAATCATCGAGGCGCTGGTGAGCGCTGGCGCGGAGGTTAACGCCACCAACCGTTACGGGTTCACACCGCTTTTTGGCGCGGCGCAGGCCGGACAGTTGACGAACGTGCAAGCACTGCTGGCGGCGAAAGCCGATCCTCGAATGGCATCGCCCGGGAACATAACCGCACTCCACGCGGCGTGCCGAAAAGACGCCACGGAGGTGGCCGTGGCACTGCTCAAGGCCGGTGCGAATCCCAATGCCCGCGAGGCACTGTCGCAAACTACAGCTCTGCAACTGGCCGTGGTGAGTAACAACGAGACGCTCGTGCGAACGCTCATCGCGCACGGTGCAGACGTGAATCTTGAGAGTCGCGGAACAACGCCTCTGGCAATTGCGACCCGGCGCGGTTTCACCAATGTCATGGCTTTGTTGAAGCAACACGGCGGCATTGAGAAAACCGGGCCGCCGTTGAAAGGTGTGGAGACCGATCTCGTGACCACCGCCCGCCTAATCGATCAGGCCATGCGCGCCGGGAATCGTGAGTTGCTGCGCACGCTTTTCGCGAAACTTGAGCCGACGGCATCCGACCTGGAGAAGATATTTGGCACCAACGCCGCCCGTGTGGCGCCGGTGCTGGCTGAGGAAAGGATTGCCTTTCAAAAGGAGATCGCCCGCGTCCGCCCGGCACCGCCAAGCCTGATCGTCATTGTTGATTTCGTGCCAGTAGAACCGCTGGCTGCGTCAGAATATCGAAAGCTTGTGGCGTCCGATCTGCCGCTTACGTCCCTGAAGGAAAACGGGCCGGATGGTGAATCTGTGTCGGATGCCGCCTACTGCTTTGTCAACAATCGCTGGGTTCGTTTGCCATCGATCATTAGCCTGATAAATCTGGTTTCGCCCTGAAACTGCTTTCGCATAGCACGGCGTAGATGGAGTTCACGATTGACCGCGTCGTGGTGGAGAACCCCGAGAAGGCGCTGAGTGAGTGGGTGGTCGCCAGTTACCGGCAAGTTTCGTAGCGACTGCCAACGCGCCACTAGGCGAGCTTCGCCCCGAAGCCGTGCAGCGGGCGCACTGAACCGTCTTTCATCAGTGAGGCGTTGAGCGGGATCCGGGCGTCGGCGAGGCACAGCGCCACGTCGGGCGCGAGATCGGGGTTCGCGAGCAGGCGCCGGGCGTTGAGTGCGCGGGCGGTGATGGCCTGTTCCCAGATTCCGCCGTGGTCCATGCAAGCTTGGCTGTAGGCGAGGCTGGCCAGATGCGCGGAGTCGCTCAGGCACTCGGGCGGAAGTTCCTGGGCCAGTTCATCCACGAGCGCGCCGGCGGCGAAAATGTCCTCGAAGGCCGGCAGCTCAAAT
>JANOAY010000545.1:0-2406 GCA_031411375.1 Pedosphaera sp.
TCGGAAGCGCGCCACATGCTCTTCCTCAAGGACACGGACGGCGATGGCAAGGCCGATGTCCGTCAGGCCATTCTGCCCGGCTGGGGCACCGGCGACACGCACGCCCAGCAGAGCAATCTCGGTCGCGGCTTCGACAACTGGCTCTACGGCGCGGTCGGTTACTCGAACTTCCGCGGCAACGTCGGCGGCAAGGATCAGCAGTTCGGCCAGGGCGTCTATCGATTCAAGGCCGACGGGTCCGCATTGGAATTTCTCCACCAGTACAACAACAACACCTGGGGCTTTGGCCTCAACGAACACGGCGATGTCTTCGGCTCGACGGCCAACGGTCACCCGACTTTCTATGGTTACCTCCCGGCCCATATCCTGACCCCGACGCAGCCAGGTTCCGGTCGGCGCGGAGGAGGCGGTGGTGGTGGCGGTGCCGGTGCCGGTGGCGGCGGATTTCGTCCCGGCTTCCGGCTGGATGACAAGCCGGGTGACGCACCTGCTGCGCCGACTGCCACTGTTCGCCGGTTGGCCTCCGCGAAATCACTTGCGCCCGGCATGAGGATGCATCCCAACACACCGAACGTCCGCATGGTTGATAATTTCGGCGGCTACACGGCGGCGGCAGGTCACGCCTTCATGGTCAGCGACGCGCTGCCTCCGCGCCTCCAAGGCAAGGCGCTCGTTACGGAACCGACCGCGAAGTTGATCGGCATCATGGATATTCAACCCGACGGCGCTGGCTACAAGGCCGGCGACGGCGGCAATCTCCTCGCGAGCACCGACGAATGGATGTCGCCGATCTTCGCCGACGTTGGCCCGGACGGCGCGATTTGGGTGATTGATTTCTACAGCTTCATCATCCAGCACAATCCCACGCCGAGCGTTCAGTCGGCGGGCGTTCAGGCCACGACCGGACGCGGCGGCGCCTACCAGACCGAGAACAATCTGCGCGACAAGACGCATGGCCGCATCTACCGCGTCGTGTGGAAGGACGGTCCGCGCAGCCCGATCAAATCCCTCGCCAAGACGAAGCCAGCTGAACTCGTGGCGGCGCTCGACAGCGGCAACCAGTTCTGGTGCCTCACCGCGCAGGGCTTGCTCGTGGACAACAAGTTGACGGACGCCGCGCCCGCCTTGAAGAAGCGCGTGCGCTCCGGCACCGGCGGCAAGGGCGCGATCCATGCCCTTTGGTCGCTCGAAGGCATCGGCGCGCTCGACAAGGACACGCATCAAGCCGCGCTTCTCTCCAAGGACCCAGCCGTGCGCCGCAACGCCGTTCGCGCCCTGCCAGCGAACGAGGCCGGACGCCAACTGTTCTTCAGCAGTTCAGTCGTCCAAGATCCCGATCTGATCACGCGCCAGGTGGCGTTGGCGAAGTTCGTGGAGTTCCCCACCATTCCCGCGATCCAAACGGTCGTCGCCCAGCTCTCCCGCGTCCCCGTCAACAACAGCGACGCGTTCCTGAACGACACACTCACGCTGCTGGGGCGCATCCACAAGGTCGCGGACGTCGGAGAGAACGAAGTCAAGGTCACGGCCGGCGACACGAAGCGCGGCGAGGATTTGTTCCACAACAGCCCGGTGGCGGCGTGCGCGTCCTGCCACATGGTCAACGGCAAGGGCGGCGACGTCGGCCCCATCCTGGACGGCATCGCCGTTCGCAGCGACAAGGCCTACATCCTGGAAAGCCTCATGGACCCGAACGCCAAACTCGCCATGGGCTTTGAGAACCTTGAGATCTCACCCATGCCGCCGCTCGGCGTGTTGCTGAAGGAACAGGAACTCGCGGACATCCTCGCGTATCTCCAAACGCTGACGACACCGCCGAAGGACGGAGTGACGGTGCCGGTTAAAAAAGCCAACGTGTACGAATGATCATGAAGAAGCATTTCACTTACCTTGGGTCCGCCGCCTTGTTGGGTCTGCTGATCTCGAAGGCCGCCGCCGCCGATGCGTTGAGGCCCGACACGGAGGGTTACATCCGCCATTGGGTCATGCTCGCCCCCGTGGTGCTTCGCGATGGGGAGACGTGCGCGGAGGCTCTGCTCAAGGACCAAATCAAAAACGAGGGCGCCCTGCGGCCGAAGGCGGGGGACAAGGCCACGGTGGGCGGGAAGGAACTGACCTGGCGGAACGTCACGGCGGAGACCAATTACTTCGACTTCAACGCGACGCTCAATTCCATCAACGACCACGTCGCCGGCTACATGGTCACTTATATCGAGTGCGATGCGGACATCCCGGACGTGATCATGGCGGTGGCCAGCAACGATCAGGGGCGCATCTACTTCAACGGCGTGGACATCTACGCATTCACTGAGGCACGCCCGCTCATGCTCGATGCGGACAAGGGCCGCGTCACCCTGAAGAAGGGGACCAACGTCATCGTGTTCAAAGTCACCAACGAACAGAACA
>JANOAY010000546.1:0-3953 GCA_031411375.1 Pedosphaera sp.
CGCAGCTCGGCGCGCTGAGGACAGCGACGCCCTACCTGCGCTCGGTGTTCTTAAACCGCTAAGTAGAAAACTAACGGTTGCGCAGCCATCAATCATTGGACACCCAATGAGCGGGGCGATTATTTTCTGACCCGCTTCTCAGCCGCTCCAGCGGCAGCGAGCGGGCGGAAAGGAGACGATGGATCGGATAATCAGGGACCCGAACAAACAGTTCTACAAGACGGTGGTGGTCGTGTGGCTCACGCTCTCGGTCGCCAGCGTGCTGCTTGCTGCCATCACCTGGGTGCAGCTCTCGCGCAAGCTCGCGGACGCGCGAGAGGCCGTCTCCATCCAGGCGGATCTCGACGCCATTCTCAAGCTGCTCCTCGACACCGAGACCGCGCAGCGCGGCTACACTATCACCGGCGACACATCGTTTCTTGATCCCTTGTCTGTGGTCGCGACCAATTTGCCGAGACGCTTCGAGCATCTGCTGCAGGAGGCGCGCAACGACGGCACCATGATCCAGCGCGTGAGCGAACTGCGCGCGCTGGCGGAACTTAGCCTCGATCATCATCAGCGCGTCGTGGCCGCGCGCCAGATGAAAGGCGCGCAATCCGCCGCCGACATCGTCCGGGCCGGCGAGGGCAAACGGCTCATGGACCGCATCCGCGTGCAGGTCGCGGAGATTCGCGGGATGCGCTCGGATTTAATTTCGGATGAAGGCGGCATCGCGCGCTCGCAGTTGTTGCGCGCCAGCCTCACGAGTTTGGTCGCGGGCATTCTCGGCATCGGCGCGGGCCTGTTCGCCTTCTGGCTCTCGCGCGTGATGCTGCTCCAGCAGGCGCGCGAGCGCGAACTGGTCGAGGCGAAGCTCGAAGCCGAGCGCAGCAGCCGCGAGAAAACTGTCTTCCTCGCGAACATGAGCCACGAGATTCGCACGCCCATGAACGCCATCCTCGGCTTCAGCGAACTGCTCGGGGAGGAACTGACTGCACCCAAGCACCGCCAGTATTTGCACTCCATCCGCACCAGCGCCGGCTCGCTCCTCCAGCTCATCAACGACATTCTCGACATGTCGAAGATCGAGGCGGGGGTGATGGAACTGAAGCTGGAGCCGACCGACCCGCGCGAGATCTGTGATTTTCTCCACACCGTTTTTTCCGAGCCGGCGGCGAAGAAAGGCGTGCGGCTGGAGTGCCAGGTCGCGGCGGATTTGCCGCGCGCGCTTTTGCTGGATCGCATTCGTCTGCGGCAGGTGCTGGTCAATCTCCTGGGCAATGCGGTGAAATTCACCGACCAGGGAAACATTTACGTGCGCGTGCAGTGGGAGAAACAGGAGACGAGCAGCCACGTCACGCTGCTGCTCGAAGTGCAGGACACGGGCGTGGGCATTCCGGCGGACAGGCTGGACGCCATCTTCAAGCCGTTCGTGCAGGCGGGCGCGCATCGCGAAAAAGATAAGCAAGGCACCGGACTCGGACTCTCCATCGTGCGGCGGCTCACGGAAATGATGGGCGGCACCGTCACGGCGGCGAGCGTGCCGGGCCAGGGTTCGGCGTTCAGTCTGCGTTTCCAGGACATCGCCATTTCTTCACGGCTGGCCGCGAGCGAGAAATTGGAGACCGTCGGCGCGGCGGACTTCAACGAGCTGCGCCCCTCCACGCTGCTCGTGGTGGACGACAACGAAGTGAACTGCCAGCTCGTGGCGGGGATGTTCGCCAAATCGCAGCACCGGCTGATTTTCGGAGCCAGCGGCTTCGACGCCGTCCGGCTGGCACGGGAGCAAAACCCGGATGTCATCCTCATGGACATCCGCATGCCCGGCATGGACGGGCGCGAGGCGCTCACGGAGATTCGGAAAATTCCGGGTCTGCAAATGACGCCTATCATCGCCGTCACGGCGTCGAGTTTGATGAGCGAGGAGGCGGACTTGAAACAGCGCTTCAGCGGCTACGTGCGGAAACCTTTTTCCAAACAGGAACTCTTCAATGAACTCGCGCACTACCTGCCGCGCCGGACCCCGGGCGAACCAGCGACGCCCGCCGCGCCCGTCGTCGAACCGCCCGCCGCGCGCGAACTGGTGACGGAGCTGCAGCGCCTGATGCAGAGCGAATGGCCCGCCGTGCGCGACAGTCTGGCAGTGAATGAAACCAAGGCGTTCGCCGCGAAGCTTGATGCGCTCGGCACACGCTGGAACTCACCGTCCGTGCGCAGCTACGCGCAGACGCTGGCGCGGCAGGCGGACAGCTACGCCGTGGTGGAAATGGAAAAGCAGTTGCACGAATTCAGCGCGCTAGTCGAGCGGCTGGAAAAAAGTTTGCCCGCATGAATTCGACTCTGCCATCAGCGCGCATCCTGGTCGTGGACGATCAGCCCGCGAACGTCCAGGTCGTGGGCGCGGTGCTCGGCCGTCTAGGTCATGAGATCATTCCCGCCTCCGACGGCGCGACGGCGCTGCGCCGGCTGGCGTTGCGCCTCCCGGATTTGATCCTGCTCGATCTGCTGATGCCCGAGATGGACGGCTGCGAAGTCTGCCGCCGGCTCAAAAAAAATCCCGAGTGGAGCAGCATCCCGGTGATTTTTCTGTCCGCGGCGGATGACAAGGATTTCGTCGTGCGCGCGCTGGAATCGGGCGGCGTGGATTACATCACCAAGCCCTTCAACCAGGCGGAACTCGTCTCGCGCGTCCACACGCAGCTCTCGTTGAAATACGCGCGCGACCGGCTCAAGCAGCTGGCCGAGGACAAGGACGAGCTGCTCGGCATCCTCGCGCATGATTTGAAGAACCATCTCGGCGGGATGCAGATGAGCGCGCAGTTGCTGAACGAGCGGCTCTCGCGCGGCCCCGGCGCGGACGCGCGCACCGCGCAGCTCGCCGACAACATGCAGCGCACCTGCGGGCAGTTGCTCGCCTTTGTGAAAGAGTTTCTTGCCAACGCCGCCGCCGATCACGGGCTCACGCTCCAGCCCGGCGTGGTGAATTTCTCCGAAGCCGCCGCCACCGCCGTGCAGCAATACGAGGAGGTCGCGCGGCACAAGCAGATGAAACTGCAAATGGAGTTCTCCTCCACCGGCGCCACCGTGCTCGCTGATGCGACGGCGCTCGATCAGGTGCTCGACAACCTGCTCTCAAACGCGCTGAAATTTTCCCCGCCGGGACGGGGCATCGCCGTGCGCGTGCGCGTGGACGCGGGCTTCGTCGAATGCCGCATCGAGGATCACGGCCCCGGTTTTACAGAGGAGGACAAGGCACGGATGTTCCGCCGATACACGCGCCTCTCCGCGCGGCCCACGGGCGGCGAGCCTTCGAGCGGACTGGGCCTGAGCATCGTCCGCAAGCTGGTGCTGGCGATGGGCGGGGAACTGATTTGCGAAAGCACGCCGGGCGAGGGAACGACCTTCATCGTCCGGCTGCCGGCGGCTGAAACACACCAGAGCAGAACTGCTAAATGAATCGAACGAACACCACGTCCCAAGAGCGCGGCTGTGTGCGTAGCACCAGCCGCAGCACGCCCAAAGTTTCAAGGCGCGCACCATGCCGTCGGGGGGCACAGGCTTCAGGCCTCGTCCTTCACCGCATCTCGGCGGGACCGTTTCCTATCCTGAAAGGATTGAATCATCCAGCCCAGGGTTGCGCCGCCGGGGCGCTACCCTGGGCTGGATTATCCGAATCCTTTCAGGATTCAACACCGCGCTGCGGCCGGTCTTTCGAACACAGCCGCACTCCGGCGTTTGCCAACCCTCAATAAATTACTGACATGGACTTCCTGGTCATTGACGACGACAAAACTTTTCGCGACGCGACCTGCTGCCTCATCGAAGACGAGAAACATTACGCCGAGGGCGCGGATTCCGCCGCCACCGGGCTGCGGCAAATCAAGGAGGGCAACTTCGAGGCCGTGCTGCTCGACGTGAATCTCGGCGCGGACAACGGTCTCGACGTGCTGGTCGAATTGCAAAAGCTGAAGCCC
>JANOAY010000547.1:0-2676 GCA_031411375.1 Pedosphaera sp.
TATCCGGGACGCTGGGCGGCGGCGGCGCCGGGCGCGGGCTTCTCCGAGACGGCGGATTTTCTAAAAGTTTTCCAGAACGAGAAAGTTCAACCGACTTGGTATGAGCAGGCGCTCTGGCATCAATACGATGCCACCGATTACGCGCTGAACTTTTTCAACACTCCGCTCGTGGCCTACAGCGGCGAACTCGACGGACAAAAGCAGGCCGCCGACATCATGGCGAAAGCCCTGCGTGCCGAGGGACTGGAACTCACGCACATCATCGGGCCGGGGACGAAGCACTCGTATCATCCCGTGGCGAAGCAGGAGGTCAGCCGCCGCATTGATCGCATCGTGGAGCAGGGGCGCGATCCGCTGCCGAAGGAAATCCGCTTCACCACCTGGACGCTGCGCTACAACAACTCCGCCTGGCTCACCGTGGACGCGCTGGAGCAGCACTGGAAGCGCGCGCGTGTCAGTGCGTCCATCCTCGCGGGCAACACGGTGCGCGTTGACGCTGAGAACGTCGCCGCGCTCAGCCTCACCATGCCGTCGGGCCTCGCGCCGTTCGATCCACGCGAAGCGGTGAGGGTGATTCTCAATGGCAAGGAAGTGGCCGGGCCGAAGCCGGGTTCGGATCGTTCGTGGGAGGCGAAGTTCCATCTCGCCGACGGCCAATGGCTGGCCGGCGCGTTGCCCGAGAACACCTTGCGCAAACGTCACGCGCTGCAAGGCCCGATTGACGACGCCTTCATGCAGAGCTTTCTCGTCGTGCGTCCGACGGGGAAATCCTCCAACGAAAAAGTCAGCGCGTGGGTCGCGGGCGAGATGGCGCGCTTCACGAACGAATGGCGTCGGCACTTTCGCGGCGACGCGCGTGTGAAGGACGACACCGCCGTGACGACCAACGATATCGCCGCGCACCATCTCATTCTCTGGGGCGATGCGGAGAGCAATCAGTTGCTCGCGAAGTTGCAGGACAAGCTCCCCGTGTCCTGGACCGCGCAGAGCGTGACCGCCGGGGCGAAAACATTTCCTTCGGCGAACCATGTGCCGTTGATGATTTACCCGAACCCGCTGAACCCGGCGCGCTACGTGGTGCTGAACAGCGGCTTCACCTTCCGCGAATACGACTACCTGAACAACGCGCGCCAGGTGCCGAAGCTTCCCGACTGGGCCGTGGTGGACGTGAACACGCCGCCGAATTCCCGCTGGCCCGGCAAGGTGGTGGACGCCGGCTTCTTCGGCGAACGGTGGGAACTGCAAGCGGCGCGTTGAACCGTCCCGTGCCTGATGTGGACAGAATTAGCAGAATTCCCTCTGCCCTAAATTTTGTTAATTCTGTGAATTCTGTCTCACTTCACCTGAATCACAACCACGCCTGACCGGCGGACACCCTCCGCTCTCACGAATTCATCCACCACTCATCAGAAACCAGTCTGACGTCCTGAGAAATCATCCGCGCCTGGGTGGAAATCAACCGGCACTGCATGGAATTTGCCCTTCGCCGCAGAGAAATCAGCCTCCGTTCCCTAAAAATCACCCACCGCCCCTCCAAAACACCCATCGGAGACCGAAAAAGAGGCATCGGACCCTAAAAACGACCCATCCGAGCCTGAAAATCACCCGGCGTCCCTGAAAAAGAGGGGCCGGAGATCAAAAAAGTGGCACCGGAGGCTGAAAAAGCGCCGTCCGAGGGTAAAAACCACTCACAGGAGGGTGATTTTCAGGCACGGGTGAAATCGCTCAGCAAGAGGCGGTTCATGCGTGGAAGTGTGAAGAGATTTGTTGTCGTTGGCAACGCGCAGCTTTCCCGCGCTGCAACCGCTCACACCGTCAGGATTTCTTTTTCCTTCGCCGCGAGGTGGGAATCAATTTTCCCGATGTAGGTGTCGGTCAGCTTTTGCACTTCGGCCTCGGCCTTTTCCACATCCTCCTCGGAGTTGCCGCTGGCCTTGGATTCTTTCTTGATGCTTTCCATCGCGTCGCGGCGGACGTGCCGGATGGCGACGCGGCCGTCCTCCGACATCTTGCGCGCAATTTTCACCATCTCCTGGCGGCGCTCGGTGCTGAGGTCGGGCAGGACGATGCGGATGAGCTTGCCCTGCACGGTGGGGTTGATGCCGATGTTGGCCTTCTGAATCGCCTTCTCAATCGGGCCGGTGGTGCTGGCGTCCCAGGGCTGGATGAGAATCATTCGCGACTCGGGCGTGGTGATGCCGGCCAACTCGCGGATGCGCGAATGCGTGCCATAAACCTCGACCATGATGTTTTCGACGAGGGCCGGGGAGGCCTTGCCGGTGCGCACGCCGGCAAATTCCTGATGCACGACCTGCTCGGTCTTTTCCATCTTCTCTTCCGCTTCCAGTAAAATGTCGTCGAGTGCCATAAGTGGCGCGGAGGCTAGTGGGGAAAGGGGCGGTGGCAAAGCGGAAATCTGGAGGTGAACTGCGAGGTTGGAAAACCTCGCCACCTGCCGACAGGAATGTCGGCATTACGCCGTAGCGCCGGCTTTCCAGCCGGCAGTGAACGAGACTTTCCGGCCTCGTGTTTCATGCCACCAGCGCCTGGCCACGCTAAATTTTCCGGCCCGCCTGCCGATATTTCGCCCGTGAACGTTGTGCAACCCATATTAAAAACGGAGAACCTTCGCGTGGAGTTCCGCTCGAAGGACGCGCCCGGCGGCGTGAAACTCGC
>JANOAY010000548.1:0-7434 GCA_031411375.1 Pedosphaera sp.
GAACAGGTTCGCATGTCCAAGGTTTGGGAGAACAAGTCGCCCGAGGAAATCGCCGCCAAGCATGTCGTGGACACCGCCAAAATCACCGGCATGAAGATTCTGAACACGCAGGAAATTTCCCCCGGCCAGACCGTGATGAGCGTGTACATCGAAGGCGTGGACCGCACCGAGAAAGTCTCGATGCGGCGCGTGGGCGAGGAATGGAAATTTGGCGGCTACATCCGCGAGCAGCCCAAGCCGTAGTTGCTCTAATTGTCGAACTCGGGAACCCAGCCAATGAGTGAATCAGAAAACTGGCCTCCGACTAATGAGCAAGTGCGCGAAGAGACAATTCAACGCTTGCTGCGTTACTCAGAGATTGGAATCAAGTTCGTCGGTGTGTTGCCAAGCCCAAATGTGGGAGAATTTTGCAAGGCTGCATGTGCGCTAGTTGGACAAGGTGTGCCAATACATCAATTCACCGAATTGCCTCTTCCTGAATGTGATCAGAAGTTTTGCCGGTGCATTTTAATGGCTCTAAAAACTAACTCATGGAAGCCAGCAAAGGGGTCAGCATGGATTGATGCGCAAAAGGAGGAAGAGTGTTCATGAGCAACGATTCAGTCATGCTCACCACCGCGTCGCCTTCAGGAACGCCAGCAAGTCCGCCAATTCTTCCTTCGTCAATTGCTCAATGAGTCCGGCGGGCATGGTGGAGAGCGAGCCGGGGCGCAGATCGGCCACATCGTTGCGCGCGATGCGCTGCTCCGCGTTCGGGCCGGTGGCGAGCACCACTTCCTCGGCGGAATCTTTCCTCAGCACGCCGCTGTATTCCTCGCCGCCCTTCGTCGCCACGATCATCGGCTCGTAGCTGCGCACGAAGCTCGCGCTCGGATAGACGATGGCTTCGAGCAAATCGCGCTCGTTGCGAATCTGCCCGATGCGCGTGAGATCGGGGCCGACTTTGCCGCCGAGGTAGCCGATGGCGTGACACGCCGAGCACGCGGCCTTCGCGCTGTTGAAGAGCGCCTGCCCGCGCCGGATGTCGCCGCCCGTCACGGACGTGAGCAGAGTATCAATGTGCTTCTTCTGCTGCGCCGCGTCGGTGTTGAGGGAGGCGAGCAGCGCGTCCCCCTTCTGCTGCACGCTGGCGGGGAAGTTTGTGAGCGCAGGCTTCAACGACTCGGCCCGCAGTGACGCCGCCGACTTGCTCGCCTCCAGTGCAGCAACCAGTGCGAGACCGATATTCTCGTTTGTGGCCCGGCCAAAGGCGCCCACGAGTTTTGGAAGTTCAATGGGACCGGCGCTTCTCAGGGAGTTGGCGAGCGTGAGCAATTGCACGTCGTTCAAGCGCGCCTTCGCGAACACGCTCGCGGCGGCACTTCGTTCCGCGAGTGAACTGTCTGAGGTCAGGGCGAGGCGCAGGAAATTGAACAGGCTCGCGTCGGAAGGAATGGCGTCGCCGGGGAGCGCAGCGAGCGCGCTGAGCCGCAATGTTTTCACCCTCGCCTCATCGCGGGCCAAGGACTGCAACGCCGCATTGAGTTCCGTCTCTTTTCTTTTCGCACCGGCGAAGGAACTCGCGGCGGCAATCGCCAGCCGCTGGTTGTTCTCTCCCCACTTCGAGTCCAGCGCCGCGCGCACCGCGTCCGTCCACGCGTCGGGAATTTCCTTCAGCCGGCTGCGCGCCATCGCACTCAAGGCCGTGGCCTGCGACGCGGGCTGCCCGGCCATCTCGGCGATGCGCTGCTGCACCTCCGCCTGCCCAGCACTGCGCGCGAGGATGTCGGCAAACTGCGTCTGCTCCGTAGTGGAACTGATTTCCTTAAACCAATCCTGAATCCACCGCGCCATTTCGCCGCCCCACTCGGGATGGTGGCTAATGATCCAAAGCGCCGTGTCTTTCAGCAGCACGTTTTGCGAGGCGAGAAAAGGGAGCACTGTCTCTGCTTTCAAACCGCCACCTGGCATCTGATCGAGCGCGATGAGTGCGGCACGCTGTGCGAGATCATTGTCCGATTTCAGTCCCAGCACCGTCGCCTGCGGATCACCAATTTGAATCAAAGCATAGGTAATCGAGTGCAAGAAATTCGGCTCGAACGGTCTTTGCTTGTTTAATGATGTTGCCGGCGTGTTCGCTTCCACGGCTTTCAACAGCGTCGGAACAGCGCGCGTGTCACCGATTCTGCCAAGCGCCTCGGCGACGGCAGGTCGCAATTCATCAGAAGTCCAGGACATGTGGTCGATCAGGGTGCTGAGAGACGCACGGTCACGGCGCAGGGCAATGGAGCGCAGCGCGGCGCGAACTGTAGGAGCGTCGGGCCGGGAGACAAATGCCCTTCCATGAAGGCCAGTGCCTCGTCGCGGCTGGGCTGGCACCAACGAACTCACAGCTTCGCGGGCCAGATCGCTGTCAATCCTTGCCAATGCACCAACCGCTTGCGCACGTATGCTCGATTGATATTCCTCGTTGGTCGAAATCAGTTTGAGCGTGGACACGGCATCATTGCCACGCTTGATGAACTCGTCGAAAAGGCGCTTGAGTACAACAGGGCGCGACTGGTTGACCAACGAGTCCACACGAAGATTGAGCGGACTGCGCCATAGCTTGAGATCGGTAAGCGGTTGCGCGGCCCAATCTATTTTTAGCCCTCGAGGGTCATTAATCTTCCGAGTGCCTTGCTTTCGGATTCGATAAATCCCGCCCAGCACGTCCGGCTTCTCCAGTTGCGAAGTCGGGCAACAGAGCTTGTACCAGCCACCGGTGTCCACGACGAGGAGCGAGCCGTCGGCGTCTTCGAGAACGTCGGTGGGGTGGAAATCGGTGTTGTCGCTGACGAGGAAATCGGAGTCGGTGGTTTTGTAAGTCGCGCCGTCCGGCTTCATTTCGCAGCGGACGATCTTGTGCATGTTGAAGCACGCGACGAAGAGGTTGTTCTGAAATTCTTTCCCGAACACGTCGGACTCGTAGCGCATCAGCCCGGCGGGCGCGGCAGCGCCGAGATGCGTCATGATGGGCAGCAAATCGCCGGTGCGCGGATGGCCTTCGAGCGCGTCGTTCGGCTTGCCATACACGCCGCCGTAGAGCGCGTGGATGAGTCCGTCGCGTTTGCCGCCTTCGGGGTTTTGGAAAAAGGTGCCGGATAAAATGCGCTCACCCTCGGGCGTGAAAGCAAGGCCCACGGGGTTGTCCATGCCGCCGGTCATCACCGGCTCGACGCCCGTGCCGTCGGGTCGCGCGCGGAAGATGTGCGAGGCGTGGGTGGTGAATTCCTTGCAGTTCGGGAGCGTGTAGGTCTGTTTGGCGAAGGCCCCTTTGCACCAGTAAATCCAGCCATCCGGCCCGGCGTAGGGACCGTGCAGATCGTTCGCGCAACCGGTGAGCGTCTTGCCCTGGAACCACTCCACGCGCACGTCAGCCACACCGTCGTTGTTCGTGTCGGTGAGTTTCCAGATGCTCGGCGGCGCGGCGACGTAGAGCGAGCCGTCGAGCCACAGGCAGCCCTGCGGCAGCATCATCTTGTCGGCGAAGACGATTTGCTTGTCGAACTTGCCGTCGCCGTCCGTGTCTTCCAGTCGCACGACGCGATGCGGCTTCTCGGCGAGTTGCTTCTCGACCTTGTCGTTCGATCCGGAGGAGTCGGTAACGTAGAGGCGACCGAGTTCATCGAAGTCGGCCTCGATAGGGCGCGGGACGAGATTGGTGCCGGCGAGGAGTTCGATCTCGAAGCCGTCGGGCAGCGTGAAATTGTGCGTGCCGATTTGGAACTGCGCGGCGGTGACGTTGCAGGAGAAGCCCGCACAAAGAGCGAGCGACAGGAGTGTGGAGAGCGGGCGCATGGCTGTGCGGAATTGAAGCCGCGCCCGGTGTTTGCGCCAAGTGATTTATCCGGCGCGCGGGCGTTCCAGCCCGCAGCAACGTGGTGACGACGAACGGTTTTGAACCGTCTTGCGCCGTCCGGTTCTCGTGGCTGGCTGCGGACTGGAAAGTCCGCGCGCCGTTACTTCCTCGGACGGCGGAGCAGGTATTCGCGCTGGCTGTCGCGGCGGATGCCGTAGCTCACCACGACCCAGCCCTCGGGCGCGAGTTCGGCGAGGCTGCGGCCGGAACTCCACTCGTCCTGGAGCACGAAGCGGTATTCCCACGTCGTGTTGCGAGTGGATTCGTTGAAGTTTTCCGCGCGGGAGGAAACTCCGGCGGCGGGCAGTTCCAAGGTTGTATTCATGGCGATAACAAGTTGCGTGGTCTTCTGAACCGATGCGGACTTTAGCTCGGCCTGGCGCGGGCGCGGAGCCTTTTTGCGGCGGGGCGCTACTCGGTTTGCCTACCGTAGAAGCACGGGCTTGGATCGCGACCGGTCGTTGCGCAACTGGCCCGGCCATGCGCAGAGAACCTGTTGCCCGGTTGCGTGCCTCCGGCTAGTTTCGCGCCCATGCTCACTCGATATTCTCTGGCCCTGCTCGCGGTCTGCGGAGCCGTCGTCTCCACGCTGGCGCAAAGCATCGTGATTGATGGCGTGGCGGACCGTACGAAGTATGACAACCAGGCCACCTTCCGCGTGCAGACGAACGCGAGCTTCACCTATGCCGTGACGTTGAACGGCGTGTCCGTCCCCGCCGGCATCTCCAACACGGTGATGAAGATGGATTACTACGACCTGCGCGTGATACGCACGGACACGAACACGCTGGCGGTCACAAATGCGCTCGTCCGGTTCATCGTGCAGTCCACGCAGCGCGGCGATCCGGAGCGCGGGTTGATCCAATGGGTGCCGCTGCCGCCCATTCCGTCCTCGGCGGCGGAAGTCGCGGGCGCGCAGCTCGATCTGGTCACGCCGCTGGATTATCCGGCGGGTTTGGACATTCCGGTGGTCGCGCGCGTGGAGGCTGGCTTCGGCACGGCGCGGCGGGTGAACGGCTGGGTGAGCGCGCCGGGTTTCGAGGGCAGCGCGTTCCGCATTTTGCGCGGCGTGGGTCACGGCTTTTTGCCGCCGTCGGGCGCGGGGACGAATCTTTCGTTCAATGGTTCGTTGCAGGGCCTTTCCACGAGCAAGTCCATCAGCATCGAATCCAACACGTCGTGGACGACGGTGTCCGGCATCCTTGGCAACACGACGTGGACGAACAATGCGCGCATCCATGTCACGGGGAACCTGACCATTCCCGCCGCCGTCACGCTGACCATCGAGGCGGGCGCGGTCGTGAAGCTGAATCCCGGCGTGAACATCACGAACACGGGGCGCACGATCATCAACGGCACGGCGACGCAGCCCGTGGTCTTCACGTCCACGAACCGCGTCGCGCCGGAAGTCCGGACATTCGCGTGGGGCGGGTTTTTCATGCGCGGCGCGGCGTCGGAACTCACGGCGAATTACGCCATCTTCACCGGTTCGGGCGCGGCGGGCAGCATCAGCTTCTCGCCCGGTTCGAGCCATCGCTCGGAGCAGCCGCTGTTCTTCGTCCACTCGAACGCGTTGCTGCGGATGACGAACAGCGCGGCCATCAATCTCGCCGGGCAGGTGGGCAATGGCTACTTCTCGACCATCACTTGGGAGCGCACGCTGGTGCAGCGCGCCATCACCGTCGGCGAGTGGGAGGGCTGCACGAACATCGTGAGCCGCTCGGCGATGATCGAGTTCCCGTCGGTGGACGGGATTTACAACGCGACGATTGCGGACTCGGACTACGACGGCATCTACACGATTCGCGGGACGAACTTTTTCATCAACTCGCTCTTCGGCTTCTGCAAGGACGACGCGATGGACTTCGGCTCGGGCGGCGCGGGTTCGGCCGTGGTGCGGAACTGCTGGGTGGAATCCGCGTTGCACGAGGCGCTCGCGTGGTCGGGCGAAGGCCGGCGCACCTGGACTTACGACAGCGTGCTGATAAACAGCGGGCAGGGCATCGAGGCGGGCTGGAGCACGACGAACGCGAGCAGCCCGGTCAGCCCGATTGTCAACGCCAGCAATCTGTTGAGCACGGCGAATTCCGTCGGCGCGCGTTTCGGCGACAACTACACCGGCACCAGCGGCCTCGGCAACAAGGCGGGGTTTCTGACGATCACGAACTCGTTCATCCTCCACAACTACCGCGACGTGTGGGGCCAAGTTTGGGACGATACTTGGAATTACCGCAGCAACAACATGGACATCCGCAGCAACTACCTCACGCAGCCGAACACGTTTCACCCGAGCAACGAACTTTGGAATCCCTCGACCGACGCGACGCGGCTCGCGCCGTTCATGACCACGCCCGCGAACGCGCCGGTGGGCATGGGACTGGCGCTGTGGAATTTGCAAATCACCGCGGTGGATTTGACGAACGGAATTCCCGTGCGCCTGAGTTCCTTCACGACGAATGCGGTGACGGTGAATTACGCCATCGAAACGCCGACGACTGTTCTCACCAGCGGCACGCTGACGTTCACGCCGGGTGAGACGGTGAAAAACATTTTCGCCAACCCCGCGGTGCTCGGCAGCGCGGCAACGTGGCGCGTGGCGCTGGCGAATCCGAGCGGCGGGGAAATCACCGGCTCGTCCGCCGCCTACGCGCTGGCGCAGCAGCCGACGAACGCGCCCTCGACGCTGATTGGCGCAGGCACCGCCTGGCGCTACCTCGACGACGGCAGCGATCAAGGCACGGCGTGGCGCAGCAACAGCTTCATCATGTCGGCCTTCTGGTCGAACGGCGTGGCGCAACTGGGCTTCGGCGATAACGACGAGGTCACGCGCGTGCGTCGGACCAACACCGCGACCTTCCAGACGAACATCACGGTCTACTTCCGCCGCGCGTTCACCGTCGCTGATCCCGCCGCGTTTACGAGCCTCGCCATGTGGATGCTGCGCGATGACGGCGGCGTGGTGTATCTGAACGGGACGGAAGTGTTCCGCAGTCCCAGCCTGGCGCCCGCGCCCACGCCGATCCTGTTCAACACCTTCGCGAGCCAGCAGGGTTCCGCGCCGGGTGACAATACGATTGACACCGCGACCCTCAGCGCGTCGTTGCTCCTGCCCGGCACGAACTGGGTGGCGGTGGAAATTCATCAATACGATTTGCCCAGCTCGGATTTGAGCTTCGACTTCTCACTGACCGGCAACACCGCACCTCGCGTTTTCCAGCAACCGTTCGGCGGCGACCTGCTGCTGAACTGGAACGCCACGGACTACCGCCTTGAACAAGCCGATGATGTGACCGGTCCTTGGACGGTGGTGCCGAGCTTCGACGTGCCGGCCACGGTGAATCCAAATGCCGCGAAGAAGTTCTTCCGGCTACGAAAGTAGCGAAGCGCATCGTGGTAGGGCCGCGTTGCGCGCGGCCCCATATAAAATCGAAAGACCAGCGAAGCAAAGTCCTTCGCCTCCCCGGGTCAGGCCAGCCGCCCAGACTCAGCGCGCTTCCGACTGCAAATATGGGGCCGCGCGCAACGCGGTCCCACCGACGTAACGCCGGCTTTCC
>JANOAY010000549.1:0-3436 GCA_031411375.1 Pedosphaera sp.
GCGGACCGCCGAGTCCGCGTGTTTCTTCACTCAACCAACGTTCACAAACGCAACAGTTGGTGATGAAATGAAGATGGATTTCCTCCTTCAAACCTTTGGCGTGAAATGCGACTGCGGCTCGAACCAACACCAACACGCGGACTCGGCGGTCCGCGCTCCTCGGGCTCCTAGTTCTCCGACAAATCCTCCGGCTGCTCCGCGATGAGCCGGTACTTCCACCCCTTCTGCTTGAGAATCAGCGGCCACAGTTCTTCCGGTGGCGTGTGGAAAACCAGATCGAGCGAAGCCGGATGCGTGAGCCAGGTGTCGCGTTTCATTTCGCCATCGAGCTGGCCGGCACTCCAGCCCGCGTAGCCCGCGAAGACCTTCACCCGCTGCGTGGCGGAAAACGAATCCGCCAGCTCCACCAAATCCTCCAGCGAATGATCGAGGTGCAGATTCGGCAGCACGTTCGCGTCGGGAAGATAATCATCCGAATGCAGGTAACTCAGCGCCTGCGGTTGCACGGGACCGCCGAGGAACAGGTCGTCGGACTTGAGTTGCGTGGGCAGATTGGAAGTGAGCGCGTCGCCCACGGTCTGGCCGGTGGGGCGGTTCAGCACCAGGCCGAACGCGCCGTCCGCGTTGTGCTCGCAGATGAGCAGCACCGTGCGATGAAAAAACGAACCGCCCAGCCGGCCGTTGTCCAGCAGCAGTTGACCTTTGAGCGATTGGTGCGCCATGCAAATCTCGGCAGCACTATGCGCCACCCTTGCGGCGGAGACAAATCCGGGATTACTGTGCGCGCATGAAAAAAATCTTGCTCCTCGCCCTGCTCGCCGTCCTGGCGGTGTCCCTGAACAGCGGTTGCAAAAGCCATTCCGGCAGCCGTGAATTTGTTCCAGGCAAAGGCTGGGTGCCGACGAAGTGATTCAGTCCAGCCACGAATGCAACTGAGGCATCAGAAATTTATTTGGCCTAATCCCTCTGTTAGGCTGCTCGCCGTGAAAACGCTGCTCTCACTTGTATTGGTTGTATTGCTCGTGGGATGCACTAAGAGCTGCCCCCCACTTGTCGCCGCAGTCTCAGACGCCACACAGACCAACGCGCTACGCCTGATTTGCAGCCGCCAAGATGTTTCCGGTCTTACGCTTCATGTCCGTGGTTACCTTGATGGCACCGGCCATGTCTTCGCCGGAAATTGGGAGACGCAGGCGTTAAGCGGGGTTGTTGATTGGAAGATTTACCACGATTGGTTTCAGCCGAGTTGCCTGCTTCAGTATCATCCTGTGGACGTTCGACGCGGTAGCTTGAGCATTGAGTATGAGTTCCACTGAACGCCCAATGCGGCCTAACCATGTGCTCAGCGAAACCTACCATCGCGATCCTCTTCCTGCTCAAGCCAGCGCTTAATCTGTTTGCCCGCCTTCCTTCCCTCCGCATAGTTCCGCCCGCATGAATGTTTTCGTCACTGGCGGCGCGGGCTACATCGGCTCCGTGTGCGTCGAGGAACTGCTCCAGGCCGGGCATCGCGTCACGGTCTTCGACAATCTCACCGAGGGCCATCGCTCCGCCGTGGATGCGCGCGCGCAGTTTGTGTTCGGCGATCTCGGCGATGCGGAATTGCTCACGCGCTCGCTGCGCGATTCCGGTGCTCAAGCCGTCATGCATTTCGCCGCCTACGCCCTCGTCGGCGAGTCCATGACCAATCCCGGCAAATACTTTTCCAACAACGTCGGCAACGGCGTGAAGCTGCTGGACGCGTGCGTCGCGGCGGGCGTGAAGAAGTTCGTCTTCAGCTCGACCTGCGCGACCTACGGCCCGCCCGACCGCGTGCCCATGACGGAAGATTTGCCGCAGCGCCCGATCAATCCCTACGGCGAGTCGAAGCTGATGTTTGAAAAAATTCTCCAGTGGTATCAGCAGTTGCACGGGCTGGAGTTTGTCGCGCTGCGTTACTTCAACGCCGCCGGGGCGGGCGCGCAGTTTGGCGAGCATCATCGCATCGAGACGCACCTGATTCCGAACGTGCTCAAGGTCGCGCTCGGCCAGGCCGCGCAGTGCGAGATTTACGGCACCGACTACGCCACGCCCGACGGCACCTGCATCCGCGACTACATCCACATCGTGGACCTCGCGCAGGCGCACATGCTCGCGCTCGCCGCCGGTCGCCAGGGATTTTTCAACCTCGGCAATGGCGACGGCTACTCCGTGCGGCAGGTCATCGAGACGTGCGAAAAAATCAGCGGCCAAAAAATCCCGGCCGTGGAAAAGCCGCGCCGCCCCGGCGACCCGCCGAAGCTCGTGGCCTCCGCCGACAAGGCGAAGAGCGAACTGGGGTGGAATCCGAAATTTCCAAAGCTGGAGGACATCATCGCCTCCGCGTGGCGCTGGCATCAGAAAAATCCGAACGGCTACGCGGATTGAAAGCTAGTGGGGCAGCCGTCTCGGCTGCCACTCGTCCACTGGCCGTCCCGGCTGGTGTTGATCCGGCAGCCGGGACGCCTGCTCCACTACCACCGCCTCATGGCCAAGCGTAAATCGTCCGCGCGTCCAAGTCCTTCCATTTCGCGCCGTCGCGCAGCTTGGGCGTGATGCGGCCCACATACTCCAGCACGCGATGCGCGCCGTCCTTCTCCACGATGAAGAAGAGCGGGTCCACAATCTGCCGGATGATCAAGCTCGACGGCTCCATCCGCACGCGCACGGCGGACTTTCCGCGCCAATCTACGTCGGATTCTTTCACGAGTTTGAAACCCACAGTTTCCAACCGCGACGAAGCAATGAAGCGGAAGTTCACCGACTCCCCGCGCGTCAGTTCGTTCCAGTGCGTGATGATGAAGTATGGAATCATGTCACCGACCAGCGGGTCCGCCACGAACGCCTCGCTGTCGGTTTTCGTTTTGCCATCCGCCGTCCAGTCGAAGAGCAGCTTGCGCTTCGCATCCTTCGTCACGCTGCTGCTGCCGCGCGCGCCGGTTTGCTTTTCCTCCAGTTGAAACGAGGCCATCTCTCCGCGCTCAAACACGATGCTCTCTCGCGCCGCCAGCGAGCCGTTGGGATAAAGAAAATCGCGCACGACGTGGACGGTGAAGTTCGAGCGCACGGCGGTGCGGCGGAACGTAAAGAGGATTTTGTTCGTGCCGGAACTGGTCTCGTAAATCGTGCCGGTGAGCAGCGGCGGTTCGTCCAGCGCGGCGGCGTTCAGGCCGTGTGTCGCACCAGCCGCGCAGATCAGCAGGGTACTGCACCACGCCAGCCATCGTTTTGATTTCATCCCCAGCTTCATCGGGTCACGGGCGGAAGGAATTGAGCAGGGAAAACTTGTTTCCCGCAGATTCAGGGCAGCCGCAGATAAGAATTTTCATCTGCGGCCTTCCTGAATCTACGGGAGAATTTCAGGGAAGCACCGGCGGCTCGCGGCGGTGGACGGAGCGGTAGAGTTTCAGCGCGTTGG
>JANOAY010000550.1:0-2845 GCA_031411375.1 Pedosphaera sp.
TCAATGTCGAGGCCGATCACCTCCACGCCGTTCTTGGCGAATTGCAAAGCGAGAGGCAGACCGACGTAACCGAGACCGATGATGGCGATTTTCATTTGAGCGACTGGCCGTGACTCTGCGAGACGAGGCGGGTGAGGGGCAATCCGCAAATCGGAAGGAGCGCGGCTGTGGCGTAGCCCAGCCGCAGCGCGAAGGAATGACAGAGCGCGCGATTTTAAGCCGGAGTGCTGCGGCCGGGCTACGCCACAGCCGCGCTCCATTGGAGCAAGTGCCGGGCGTGTGGCCGGGCGTGATGCACCCGTTACCGACTACTTCTTCCCCAAGCAGTAGAGGCTCTTACCCGTGCGCACGAAAACCTGCCCCTGCGAAATCGCCACGCTCGAACGCAGGCTGTTGTCGCCCTCATCGCCCATCGCGGCGGTAGAGAGGAGCTTGAAGCCGTCCGTCGCGGCGGAGACGACGAAGACCGTGCCGCGATGGTCCATCAGGTAAATTTTCCCGTCCGCCGCCGTGGGCGAGGACTCGAAGACCGCACGCGTGTCGAGCTGGCCGGCCCACAAAACTTTGCCGTCGGCCGGCTCCACGCAGAGCAGTTGCTTCTTGCCGCCGTTGAGGACGTAGAATTTCCCGTTGTAGAAAAGCGGCGTGGGCACGTCGCTGGTCACGTCGCGTTCGGTGCTTTGCCATTGGATGGCGGAGTCGGGGAGCGTGCCGTTGCCGCCGAGCTTCACGGCGAAGATGGGCGCGTTCTTCGGTCCGCACGCGAGCGCCACACCCGCGCCCGCGACCGGCGACGGCACGAGCCGCCAGTGACCGATCTTCGTCGGGTTCCACGTTCCCCAACGCCAGAGCTCCTTGCCGGTTTCGGGATTGTGGCCGGTGATGCAGTCGCCGCCCGTGATCAAAATCTCCGCGCGACCCTGATGCGTGAATGGCACCGGCGTGCTGAAGGCTTCGAGTGATTCCGCCACCGCTTCGGAAGGGCGGATGTGCTTCCACAAATCTTTGCCGGTCTTCGGATCGAGCGCGAGCAGGTAGGAATCATTCTGCGCGCCGCCGCGCCCGTTCACGGCCACGTTGCGTTGGAGCACTTGCAGATAAAGTTTTCCGCCATGCAGCAGCGGGCTGGCGGAGTAGGTCCACTGGTAGGCGAACGCGCCGTGATCTTTCTGGATGCTGCGCGACCAGATTTTTTTGCCGTCCATGTCGAAGCAAACCAGTTCGCCATTGCCGTAATAGAAATAAACGAGTTGCCCGTCCGTCACCGGCGAGGGCGAAGCGAAGTTGCTCTTGTCATCCTGCGTGATGCCCGGCCCGACTTCCTGCTGCCACAGCACCGCGCCGGTCTTGCGGTCGAGACAGAGCGCGACGCGGGATTTCTTCGCCGCGTCAATCGAGTTCACGAACACACGGTCGCCGAAGATGGCGGGCGTCGCGCCGGACGGGCCGGGCAAGGGCGCGCGCCACGCGACGTTGTTCGACTTGCTGAATTCGGCGGGCAAATTTTTCTCCGTGCTGGAGCCGTTGAAGTTCGGGCCGCGCCACTGGGGCCAGTTGTCGGCCTGGGCCAGCGCGGCGGTGAGCAACAGGACGAACGAGATTGATTTCATAGTTTTGGGCGCGTGTACAGCGCGATGGCAAACTGACGGTGGGCAAAAGGCAAGCATTCAGCACTGGCGGCGGGAAGCTCCGGTGGCACGGTCAACTCAGAGCGGCCACACCCTCGGCACCATGACCAGCGCGATGATCCCGATGATGATGGTCAGCACCGAGCCATATTTTAGAAAGTCGGAGAACTTGTAGCCGCCGGGGCCATAGACCATCAGGCAGGACGGTTCGAGCGGCGTGAGATAGGAGCAGCTCGCGGCCACGGCGATCATCATCGCGAACGGGCGCGGATTCAGCCCGAGATGCAGCGCGGTCTGAATCGCCACGGGCAGCACGACCACGGCGGCGGCCTGGTTCGACATGGGCTGCGTGAGCGCCACGGTGAGCACGAAAAATCCGCCGAGCAGCCACTTCGGCCCAAGCGCGCCGGCCCATTCCACGATGAGCGAGGCGAGATATTTTGCCGCCCCGGTCTGATCCATCGCCGCGCCGAGCGCGAGCATGGAGCCGATGAGGATGACGGCCTTCCATTCCAACTCGCGGTAGGCCTGCTCCGGCGTGATGCACTTGGTGAGGAAGGCCGCGACCGCACCGAGAATCACCGCCACCGAGAAAGGCAGAATCTTGAACGTGGCGAGCAGGATCACGCCCGCGAAAATCGCCATCGCCAGCGGCGCGCGCCGACGGTGCGGCTGACGCTCGCCGATGCCTTGAATGACGCGGAACGTGCGATGCTCATCGAGCGCGGCGATTTCCTCGCGCGGGCCTTGCACGAGCAGGATGTCGCCGATGCGCAGGGACAGTTCGCTGATTTTTGAATGCAGGGTTTTTCCATGCCGGCTGACTCCGAGGACTTGCAGCCCGTACTGCTCGCGGAACCGCGCGCTCTTGAGCGTGCGCCCGATGAGCGGCGAGCGCGCTAGGACGATGGCTTCCACAACGCCGAGGCTTTCGGCGGGCAGGCTCGCATCGCCGAGCTTGAGGTCGGCCTTGATTTCCAGGCCGGCGATGTCCTTGATCTTCAGCAGTTCATCGGGGCCGGCTTCCACCAGGATCACGTCGCCGGCCTGCACTTCGGTCTCGGCGCGCGGGGCGAGAAATTCTTTTTTGCCGCGCAGGATGCGCAGCACCAGGAGGTCGAGATCGTGGCCAAGGCCGGCTTCGCCCAGGGATTTTCCGATCAGCTTCGATTCGGGCAGCACCACGATTTCGGCGAGGTAGGCCGTCACTTCGGCCA
>JANOAY010000551.1:0-7945 GCA_031411375.1 Pedosphaera sp.
GTCCATTGTTTCTGAAGCAAGGCACCGCGTAGATGCGTGACGGTGCGTGCGAGGAGTGCGGCGTGGCTTTGCTCCTCGGCGACGAAGAGATCGACGGCACGCTGATAGCCACGCAGGTTTTCCATGCCAACGGCAACGCAATGTTCCTGCTGGCCGAAGGCCGCCTCGTCAACCTTGGCTGCGCCACCGGCCACCCGAGCTTCGTGATGTCGAACTCGTTCTCCAACCAGGTGCTCGCGCAGCTCGACCTCTGGCGGAACAAGGGCACCTACAAAGTCGGCGTCTATCGTCTGCCCAAGAAGCTCGACGAAGAAGTCGCCCGCCTGCACCTCGAGAAGATCGGCGTGGTGCTGACGAAGCTCTCGAAGAAACAGGCCGAGTATCTCGGTGTATCCACCGATGGGCCGTACAAGCCGGAGCATTACCGCTACTGAGCGGATTCCATTCTCAGAACACGAAAGGCGAACGGGCAACCGTTCGCCTTTTTGCTGGGCGGGAGTTCATCCAAGGTGCCGGGCCGGGAAAGAATCCTGAAAGGATTCAAGGGCGTCCCTTCGGAACGGATTCCATTTTTCGTACCTCGCTGCCCGCAATGTCTTCCCCGGCTCCACTCCGCCATCGCTCCGCGATATGGGAGCGAGTGCCCACCGCCTACAAATGCTTCCCCGTCACCCGCAGATACGCTTCCAGATATTTCTCCTGCGTCTTCTGCACCACGTAGTCCGGCAGCGGCGGCGCCGGGGGCTGCTTATTCCAATGGATGCGTTCGAGGTAGTCGCGCAGGAACTGCTTGTCGAAGCTCGGCTGGCCCCGGCCCGCCTCGTATTCGTCCGCCGGCCAGAAGCGCGAGGAATCGGGCGTCAGCACCTCGTCAATCAGGATGAGCTGCCCGTCGAAAATCCCGAACTCGAACTTCGTGTCCGCGATGATGATGCCCCGGTCGTGCGCGTGCGCGCAGGCGGCACGATAAATCCGGAGGCTGAACTCGCGCGCCTGCTCCGCCACGTCCGCGCCCACGATCTCGACGGCGCGCGCGAAGGAAATGTTTTCGTCGTGGCCCGTCTCGGCCTTCGTCGCGGGCGTGAAGATCGGTTCGGGCAACTGCGCGGACTCGGTGAGTCCCTCGGGCAGCTTGATCCCGCACACGGTCTGCGACTGTTGATATTCCTTCCACCCCGAACCGGAAAGGTAGCCGCGCACGACGCACTCGATGGCGAGCGGTTTCGCGCGCTTCACGATCATGCTGCGGCCTTCGAGCGCGGCACGGAACGGGAGCAGTTGCATGGGCAGCGGATCGCCGGGCTTGGCAAGCAGGTGGTTCGGCACGAGCGCGGCAAATTTCTCGAACCAGAAATGGGAAATCTGCGTGAGCACCTCGCCCTTGCGCGGGATGCCGTTGGGCATGATGCAGTCGAAGGCCGAGATGCGGTCGGTGGCGACCATGAGGAAGGCGTCGCCGAGATCGAACAGTTCGCGGACTTTTCCGCTACGGATTTTCGGGACGCCTGGCAGATCAATTTGCAACAACGGATGTGACATCGCGCGAGGATGGCGGCGGGCGGTTGAAAGTTGAAAGTTGAAAGTTGCTGATCGCAGAGCTGACCAAGCGGACGACTCGAAAGAACCGCCCGAATGGCGACCTCAGACTCCCTCTCCTCTCACGAAGTGGAGGAGAGGAGGTGCCTGACACATACACGACCGCGCGCGAATCTTTCTCGGCTGGCTCCTCTCCCTAACCCTCTCCTCACTCGTGCCTCGCGAGGAGAGGGAACCGGAACCAAGGCCCATCGGTCGCACGCAGAACATCGTCGCCTCCGGTGTTTTGCGATTCATCACCATAGCTTTGTCTTATTGCGCTGTAATTTTCCGATGTTGTGCTTCGATGTTGTGACACGGCGGTTTGTTTTTACGTCTTCGCGGTTGGTGATTGGGCCTTTGCGCTACGTTTTTGCATCTATGCGCTGTGATTTTGGCGTGTTGCGCCGCGTTTTTTCCTCTTTGGGTTAGGATTTTCTTGGTTTGTCGTTCATCTGTGCGCTACGGAGTTATTTCCTCCTCATGGCGCGCTCATTTTTCCACACCGTGTTCTTCGGCTACCTATTCTCCCAATCCAGCACCTTCAACTGCACACGCGTGTTCCCGTTGTAGCGATTCAATTCTGGCACGCAGGCGAGATCGAACTTGCCCACGGGCAGCGAACCTTCCTTGGCGTTCCACAGCACGGCCTCGTGCGTGCGCGTGCCGTCAGTAATCCACATCTTCGCGTGCTGCTTGTCCTTGCCCATGCGTTGCAGCGCGCGCTCGTGGCCGACGTTGCGGACGCAAAATTGCACGCGGGGATTGCCCATGCCGGTTTGTTCCAAGCGCGCCAACTCTTCCATCCGTTGCACGCTCAGGTCGGCGCACGTCACTTCGGCATCGAGGCGGAGCGAGGGCTGAAGTTGCTCTGGTTTCAACGAGCGGCGGGCGAGGGCGTTCATCCGTTCGCGGAACGCGTCGAGTTTGTCAGGATGAATCGTGACGCCCGCCGCCATCGCGTGACCGCCGTGGCGGATGAGCAGGTCGTCGCACTCGCGCAACGCGGCGGCGAGGTCGAAGCCTTCGATGCTGCGGCCCGAGCCGCGCCACTCGTCCCCTTCCCCGCCGATGATGAACGTGGGCCGGTAGAATTCCTGCAACACCCGCGAGGCCACGATGCCCACCACGCCGATGTGCCAGAGCAACTGTCCCTCAACCAACACGAAGTCGCGCGTCGGATCAAAGCGCGCGCGGATGGCTCCGATGACTTCCTCGGAGATGCTGCGCTCAATGGTCTGGCGTTCGATGTTCCGCGAGTTCAGGGACTGCGCGATGGGCATCGCGGTGGTGACATCGCGGGCGAGCATGAGTTGCAACGCCTCTTCGGCATTCTCCAGGCGACCGGCGGCGTTCAGGCGTGGGGCGAGTTGGAAGCCCACTTCGTAGCCGCCGACTTCGCCTTCGACACCGGCGACTTCTTTCAGCGCGACGAGTCCGGGCCGCGTGGTCGTGGTGAGCCGCTGCAAGCCCGCGCTGACGAGAGTGCGGTTCTCGCCAATGAGCGGCACGAGATCGGCAATGGTCCCGAGCGCCACGAGATCGAGCAGCGGGCGGAGATCGAAGTCCTGCGCGCCCGGCAGATTATTTTCGCGACCGTGTTTTAGAAGGGCGTGCGCCAGTTTGAAGGCGAGGCCGGCGGAACAGAGTTCGGTGAAGCGGGATGGCTGAGAGTTGAGAGCTGAGAGTTGAGGATTGACCAAGGCGACTGCGTCCGGCGGCGGATCGGAAACTTGATGATGATCCAGCACCAGCACTTCCACGCCGCGTTCACGGAGCCAGGCCACTTGCACGCGCGCGGTGGAGCCGCAGTCCACGGCCAGCAGCAGTTTCACCGGGAATTTCTCCAGGCAGTTCTCCACACCGGACTGGCTGAGTCCGTAGCCCTCGTCCATGCGGTGCGGCAGGTAGCAATGCACTTTCCAGCCGAGCGCGGTCAGGACTTCATGGAGCAGCGTGGTCGAGGTCACGCCGTCCACGTCGTAATCGCCGAAAATGACCAACGGTTCGCGCGCGGCGTGCGCGGCGAAGAGGCGCTCGACGGCCGCACGCATGTTCGGGAGCAGAAAAGGATCGGCGAGATGTTTTAGCTTTGGCTCAAGAAAGCGAGCGATTGGCTCGGGTTCGCTATGGCCGCGATTGAGCAGGCACTGCGCGAGCAGCGGAGAGACTTTCAATTCGCGCGCCAGAAACTCCGTCAGCGCAGGCTGTGTCGGCGCGAGCGACCAGCGGAATTTCATTTTGGCTTCGCGTCGTGTTGATGCGCGCGCCTGCCTGCCACGACGGAGCACACGATGGAGACCAGCAGGATGCCGCCGACAATGGCCAGCGAGACCGTGTTCGGGATGTCCATCTGGAACCACTTCGGCGGCTTGCCGTGCGGATCGATCAGCATCTTCGCGCCAATGAAGGCGAGCACCACGGCGAGTCCGGTCTTGAGGTGACGGAAATAATCAATCGCCCCCGCCAGCACGAAGTAGAGCGAGCGCAGGCCGAGGATGGCGAAGACATTCGAGGTGAAGATGATGAAGCCGTTGGACGTGACGCCGAAGATGGCGGGAATGGAATCCACCGCAAAGATGAGATCCGTCGTCTCCACGCAGAGCAAGACCAGCGCGAGCGGCGTGAGCGCGCGGCGACCGTTGATGGTGGTGAGAAATTTCTGCCCTTCGAGATTCGGCGACACGGGATAAAACTTCCGCGCCATTCGCAGGACAAAATTTTTCTCAGGATGCACTTCCTCATCGCTGCCGAAGATCATTTTCACGCCCGAGAAAAGGATGAATCCGCCCATGATGTAGAGAATCCACTCGAACTGATGAATCACCGCCACGCCCACGCCAATCAGCACGCCGCGCATGACCAGCGCGCCGAGGATGCCCCAGAACAGCACGCGATGCTGGAACTCCACCGGCACGCGGAAGTAGGCGAAGATGAGCGCGATGACGAACACGTTGTCCATCGAGAGCGACAGTTCGATGATGTAACCGGTGATGAAATTGATCGTGTCCTGCTTGGTCCACGAGTCGGCCATCGCCGGGGCAACGAAGAACGCGAAGAGCATGGCGCAGGTGAACCAGATGCACGTCCACATCAGCGCCTCGCGGAACTTCACCACATGGGCGCGGCGATGAAACACGCCGAGGTCGAGCGCGAGAAAAATCAAAATACAGACAATGAACCCGGTCCAGTGCCAGGAGTTGATTGTAGTTGCAGCAAGCATTATCGCGGATGGAAGGAAGCGCGCGGGAAAATTGCAAGCCGCGAGGACGCTTCTGTCGGTTAAACTTTCACGCCGTAGTTGATGCTCATCGCGCCGCCGAGGAGGTTCACGATGCGCACATCGCGGCAGCCGAGGCGCTCCATCGCAGCGGCCACGCCGCGCTGTGCGGGGTAACGCTGGAGTGATTCGAGAATGTAGGCGTGCGTGGCGGCGTCGCCACAGAAGAGTTTTCCGAACACGGGCACCACGACGCGCAGGTAGGCGAAGTAGAGTGCGCGCAGCAGCGCGTGGTCCGGCTTGCCGAAGTCCAGGACGAGCAGGCGCGCGCCGGGTTTGGCGACGCGGTGCATTTCGCGCAGGCCGGTTTCCCACTCGCGGAGATTTCGCAGGCCGTAGCCGACGGTCACGAGGTCGAAGGTGTGGTCCGCGAAGGCGAGTTGCATGGCGTCGCCTTGCTGAAATTGCGGATTAGCAACGGTCGCGCGGCGCGCGGCCACTTGGAGCATGGCGGCGCTGAAGTCCACGGCGTTCACCGACGCGCCAGCGCGGGCGAGGGCGAAGGCGATGTCGCCGGTGCCGCAGCACATGTCGAAGGCGCGTTCGCCGGGACGCACGTTCGCCATCCGCACGAGCCGCCGCTTCCACGCGCGGTGCAGGCCGAGGCTTTGGAGGTCGTTGATGAGATCGTAGCGCGGGGCCACGCGCGCGAAGAGGTCGTTGACCTTCGCGCCGCGCTGCTCGCCTTCGACATAAAACGGGTTTGCCATGCTTTGAACGGGCGGCACTGTGCCAGTCCGCGCAGGAGAGGGAAGCACGTTTGCCAAGGGTGGAACTGACGTGGCGGCCGGACGGTGATGCCGCAGGCTTTGGGATTGCGGCAAGAATTGCCGCTCTGGATCCCCGCCGGAGGCGAGTCTCCGGGCGACCGACGCTCCGCTTGCCGCCAGAGCTGCGATGCTCGCAGCAGTCCCAAAGCCTGCGGCTCCACCAACGGGGCCGTCCGGTGGACAGTCCGCCGCCAAGGCGGCTGTCCCACTAACTAATTTCACCCCGCGCTCAAGTCCGGCCCCGGCTCCGCCGACGTTATCTCAGGCCAAAATAATTTTATGGGCAGCACCACCGCCACCGAGCGATCAAAGATTCTGCTGGTTGATGACGACCAGGACTTCCTGGAAGTGTACTGGGAAATTCTGAAGACGTTGCCCAGCGGCCCCGGCGTTCACACCGCCTCGACCGGCGCGCGCGCGCTGGCCATGCTCGAGTCCGAGCCTTTCAATCTCCTCATCGTCGATCTGAACATGCCGAAGATGGACGGCCTCCAGGTCATCGCCATCGCCCGCCGCAAATATCCCGCGCTCCGGGTCGTGGTCTGGACGTGCATCGCGGACGAACAGTTTCGCGCCCGTGCCTACGGCATGGGCGTGGATCAATACTGGCAGAAGCCCGCCTCGGAGCAGGAGCGCCAGCACTTTCTCGACTCGATTGATTCGTTGCTCGAACGCGAGGCACACAGCGGATTTCGCGGCGTGCAGAGCAAGAGCCTCGTGGATTTGATCCAACTCGAATGTCTTTCGCAGAATTCCACCACGCTCAAGATCACGCACGGCCAGGATGAGGGCCGAATCTGGATCGAGGGCGGAGAAATCTTTGACGCGGAAGTGGAGGAGCTGAAAGGCGAGGCCGCGTTCCGAAAAATTCTTGGGTGGAAGACGGGCAACTTTGAATTGCAGCCCGGCGAACACACGAAGCAGCGGGCCATCTTCAGTTCCTACCAGGCGCTGCTGCTGGAAATCGCCCAGGAGATGGATGAGGCCGGCGGCCCGGACGGCAACGGCTTGGGCATGAGACTGGACGCGCCTTCTCCGCTGATGGGTTTGACGCGCTTCAACGGCGTGCAGTTCGTCCTCTCGGTCGGCCCCGGCCCGAAGTGCGAGACAAAGTCATGGGGACTCGAATCCGCCGACCACGTTGCCGAGTGGGCGCAACAATCACTCAAGGACTTCGCCGCATTGGGCGATAAACTTCATGTGGGACACTTGCAACAAATGACCGCGCTCAGCCCGGCGAATCACGTCGCGCTCGCCGACTCGGCCAAGGGCGAGCTGTGCGTGGGCTTCCGCTCGAACATGAAGTCCGACGAAGTGCGCGAGACGATGAGAAACATTCTGGCGAAATGGGCCGCATGAAACTTTTTACCCGACGCAAATTCACCGGCACGCCGGCCAAGCTCCCCTCGGGCGCGTTCGCGCTCGACCGCGACGGGCGCGTGGTCGTCTCGACGCTGCCGCGCAATTTTTCCCAGAGCGACATGAAGGAAATCGGCGCGCGCGTGCTGGCTTTCTTTCGCGGTGCGCAGCAGGCGCAGATGCCGCTGCACGAGCTGAACGTCTATTACCCGACCTTGAAAGTGACCGCCCGCTGCCTGCGCGGCGGCGCGTTGATTTTTCTCTCCCCGCAAACTTTGCCAAAAAACTAATTTCTTATGAGCGCCCCACGATTCGACGACATTATCCTCCGGATGGAGAACTACCTGGAGTGCTGGAAGCAGTTCAACCACTACCTTGGGCTGGCCCGCTTCAAAAAGTTCACCCTCGATGACGAGAACCAGTTCATGGAGATCAAGAGCGTCATCACGCAGGAGCTGGAGCTGATCCTGACCGTGACCGAGGGCCAGCAAGTGTCGCGCGACGACGTCCACAACCTGCTCGCCTCCGTGCCGTCCATGCGCTTCCTGAGCGAGAGCAACGAGGGCGTGCTGCGCAACGTGGAGAACCAGTGGCACAAGCTCTTCATCAGTTGGCAGTCCATCCTCGGACAGATGAAGGTGCAGGCGCGCAAGACCGAGACGAAAGGCTTCTTCGCCACGCTGGTCGGGAAATAGATTTCACACACAAGACGGCGCGGAGAGTCTTTGAATTCTCCGCGCTTTTGTTTTTTAACCACGGATGGACACGGATAAACACGGCCTGAAGATCAGGCCAAGGCTGGGCTTAGACGCTGTCTTTGAGCGGCAAACGTGAAGCAATTGTGCTGCAAACTGCAAACCAGCCCGCCGCAATTCCCATCCGTGTTCATCTGTGTCCATCCGTGGTTAAAAACCACCGCTTCTCCGCCGTGATCACGCTGCGCGCGGCGGCGGTGGGGGTG
>JANOAY010000552.1:0-7242 GCA_031411375.1 Pedosphaera sp.
TCCTCGCCGCCGCCAAGGGCGAGGCGCTTTCCCTCAAGGCCACGGTGAAGGCGGAGAATGCACCGCTGCCGCCCGCGCAATACAAAGCCACCATTACCGGCGCACTGTTTGGCAACTTCAACTTCACGCCCAAGCCGGCCAACGCCATCGCGGCGGTTTACAGCCCGCTCTTGAACAACCTCATCATTAACGGAGTGAACGGCACGGTCAGCGGCAGCGGCTTCAACAGCAAGGTTACCACGCGACAGTTGCTCCTGACCATTCCTGATCTCGTGGACGGCACCACCACGTATCAGATCGGCAGCGGCGCAGGCAAAGCCTTCGTCCTCTACACGATCATTCGCGGTGGCATCGGCGGCAGCGACGGCGCGGATGGCTACGAAGCCGTCAGTGGCACGCTCACGGTAACGGTGAACAAGGCCAGCAAGACGGCGGTCGGCACCTTCAGCTTTACGGCTCCGGGTGAAAACACGGCTACGACGGCCAGCACGTCGAATGGGTCGTTGTCAGTGGTCTGGACGCAATAACCCTATCCTCTCTCACGCCGCCCGGTTCACGCCGGGCGGCGTTTTTCTTTTCCCCCATCGCACCGAAGTCCCACACCCATTTGGACTGCGGTGGCAGAGCGAGAGCGGCGACACCGCTTTCGCACGCGCGACAACTTCCCGAACCACTCAGCACGCTCTTACGCTCGAAAGCGCCGTCGCCGCTCCGCTCGGCCGGCGCAGTCCATAAGGCCTCGTTACTTCCGCGCTTCCGGGGTGGCTTTGATTGTCACCCGTTCGCTGCCTCGCAGCACCACGATCTCCACCGTCTTGCCGATCTTCACCGCGTCCAGCGCGTAGGTGTAGTCGTAGATATTGGCGATCTTTTGCCCGGCGAATTCCACAATCACGTCGCCGCCGAGGAGTCCGGCCTTCTCCGCCGGGCTGCCGCCGCGCACGCCGGAGAGCTTCACGCCCGCCACTTCCGTCGCGTAATCGGGAATGGTGCCGAGGTAGGCGCGGAGGTTGTCGCGCGAGCCGCCGCCCTGCGTGCTGCTCGCGACCTTCACGTAGTCGAGACGCTGGGTGGCGTTCACGGTGTCGGCGATAAGTCCGCGCGCGAATTTCACGATGCGTTCGAGTCCTTCGTAATTCACCCGGTCCGCCGTGTCCGTGGGCCGGTGATAATCGTCGTGGCTGCCGGTGAAGAAATTCAGCACCGGCACGCCGCGCGGATAGAACGCCGTGACGTCCGTGGGCAGATACGGGTCGTCCTGCAACACGAGGTTGAAGCCGGCGGCCACGTTGCGCTTCTCAATCGCGCGCCGCCACGCCGTGGAGGAGCCGAGACCCTGGAGCATGAGCTTGTTGTCCCGGAGCCGCCCGACCATGTCGAAGTTGAGGCACGCGACAATGTTCGTCAGCGCCACCGGCGGATGCACGACGAAGTGGGAGGAACCGATGAGGCCGAGTTCTTCCCCGGACCAGAAGGCGAAGATGACGCCGCAACGTGATGCTAGTGGGGCAGCCGTCCCGGCTGCCGCCCGTCCACTGGCCGTCTCGGCTGGTGTTCTTGGTCCTTCAGCCGGGACGGCCAAAGGACTAGTGGCAGGCGGGACGCCTGCCCCACTACCAATCGCGCGCGCCAACGCCAGCACCGCCGCCGTGCCCGAGGCATTGTCATCCGCGCCGTGATGAATCTGATGCTCCTCGCCCGCCCGCAACATCGCGCCCGTCTCCCCGTGCCCGAGATGATCGTAGTGCGCGCCCACCACCACCCACTCGCTCGCCCCGCCCGGCGGCACCCACGCCGCGAGGACATTGCGATCCGTCTTCTTGATGTGCTCGACCGCCGTGGTGAGGGAGACGGTGACATTGGACAACGCGAAGCTGCCAATGGCGTGCGGGTCTTCCTTGTCGAGCGCGGATTGAAACGTGCGCAGGTCCTTCCCCGCCGCGGAGAACATCTGCATCGCGACATTGGTGGTGATGGACGCCGCGATGATGCCGGAGCCGCCGCCCGCCGAATCGGAGGAGAGCGCGGCCAACTCGCCCGCGTTCGGCGAAGTCGGCCCGGTGACGAAGAGAATCGCCTTCGCCCCACGCTCTCGTGCGAGCATGGCCTTGTAGCGCAACCCCGCGTAGCGATTCAGTTCCTGACGGCGCTTCGCGTCCACTTCCTCCGGCACGTAACGCAGCGCGAGCACGATCTTGTTGGAGACCTCCAGCCCCGCGTAAGAGTCGTAGCCCTCGCCGAGTTTGCCCGGCACCGCGAGCCCATAGCCCGCGAACACCACCTCGCCGGAGACGGTGCCATTGCTGGTGAAGGCGAGGGGGCGGAAGTCGCGCTCGATGGAATGGTATTGCTGCTGACCGGGCGCGGTGATGTTCAGGCGATTGTCATTGGTCAGCACCCGCACGCCCGCGTTGAACTCGAACGGCTGGAAGAACGTGTTGCTCAGGCCGAACGGACGCAGCCCCGCCGCGCGCAACTGCTCCGCGAGAAACTCCGCCGCCTGCTGCGCGCCGTCCGTCCCCGTCATGCGCCCGGCGAATTTCTCCGAGGCCAGCGTCGCGACATCCGCACGCAGCGTGGCGGACAAATTCGTTTTCACCTCCGCGCTGGCCGTGACTCCGCCCACGTCTTGCTTTGGTGCCGCTGCCAACGCCTGCCGCGCCGCCGCGTCATTCCAGTCGGCGAGGTGAATCTGCGACTTGCCATCCGCGCCGCGATTGGAAGTCCACGCGAGCTTCTTCCCATCCGGCGAGAACACGGGCAGCCCATCGAATCCATCCGTGAACGTCACGCGCACCGGTTCGTTCCCGCCGCGCGCATTCACGATGAACAGTTCAAAGTTCGCGAAGCCCAGCTTGTTCGCCGTGAACACCAGATAGTCCCCCGACGGATGGAAGTACGGCGCCCACGACATGCAGCCAAAGTCCGTCACGCGCTGCGCGTCCGAGCCATCGAGCCTCATCGTCCACACGTCCGCGACCACGCCATTCGTCTCGAACCGCCGCCACACGATGCGCTGCCCATCGGGACTGAAGAACGGCCCGCCATCATAGCCCGGCGTGCGCGTCAGGCGTCGCACGTCGGAGCCATCGGCGTTCATCAGGTAAATCTCGCCGAAGTGCGCGGGGTCGGTCTCCAGCAGTCGCAACTCCGGGACGGTGAGTTGATTCGTCGGATACGCACTGCGCAGCGAGCAGAAGACGATCAGCTTCCCATCCGGTGAGAACGCCCCTTCCGCATCGTAGCCCGGTGACGAGGTGAGTTGACGCAGGCCCGAGCCATCGCGCCGCGCCACGAAGATGTCCATCGTCTCGTCGTAGTCCCACGAGTAGCGCTTCTGCTTGCCGGACGCGCGGAAGTCGAACTCCGCTTTCTGCTTCTCGCGCGCAAGCGGGTCGTGATGCGTGGAGGCGAACATCACTTCATCCGCGCCGGGCCGGAAGAACGCGCACGTCGTCTTCCCCTGCCCCGGCGAGACGCGCCGCGTGTCCCCGCTCTCCAGGTCGAGCGTGTAGATTTGGTAGAAGGGATTGTCCGCCTCCCGCTCGCTCTGGAAGATCAGCATCTTGCCATCGGGAGAGAAGTAGCCTTCACCACTGCGCCTGCCTTCGAGGGTGAGCGGGCGCGCGTTCGCGAGGAAATTGGTTTCGCCGGACACATCAGCCGCCACACCCGCCGTCGCGAGCGCGAGACCGAACACAGTTGCACGAATCAACATGCGCGGAGCGTAAGATGAAATTCTTGCGCGTGAAAGAGCCGGGAGCGCCTTTCAGACCTTGCGTCACCCGCATCGGTTGCCTCCCGCCTTTGAATCCTGAAAGGATTCGGATAAATCAGCCCAGCGTTGCGTCGCCGAGGCGCTACGCTGGGTTCGTGATGTGATAACTCACCAACTCTGAAAGAGTTGAATCGCTGGCGGGCGCAGCATTGATGCAACCCTTGCAGGGTTGAGGCCATTTCAAATTCTTCACCCAGGGTAGCTCCTCCGTCGCAACCCTGGGCTGGATGATTCAATCCTTTCAGGATCGGAAAAAAGACTGATCAAGATGCGGCTCACACAAGGCCTGAAGTCCGCGTTCCATTTCCGCCAGGCGCGCGCCACATCGGGCGCGCGCCTGAGCCGTGGCCCATCAACCCAAGCGCCAAAGGAGTGTTGACCCGTTTTCCCCGGCCCGACACTTTCGCCACCAACTTGAACCGGAGCGCATCATGATTATCCCGCCAACCTGGAATCTCCCTGAAGCCATCCGCGTGCGACTCGGCGCAAACACTTACGGACGCCAGCGCGCCATCATCGAGGAGGGCCACGTCCTGCTCGTGCTGCACAAGCCGCCCGGCCCCGACGACCGCACGCGCGAGGGCGTGCTTTTCTGGCGCAACACGGCGGGCGAATGGCAGTGCAATCGCGGCGGTCCCGGCCCCGGCGGATTGAAACGCCACGTCCAGTCTTACGTGGACCTCGAAGGCAAACTCACCCACGACTACGAAGCCGCCGCGAGCAGCAACGCGTTCTTCGATTTGCTCGAAGCCCTCACGCCGCTCAACCGCGCCGCGCGCTCCATGCACGCCGCGTTGCAGACGGCGCGCGAGGCCATCAAGCAGGACGCCTTCCTCATCGAGGTGCGCGACCTCGCTTACGAGGCGGAGCGCAACTTTGATTTGCTCGTCGAGGACGTGCGGAACGCCATTCACCACACCACGGCGCGCGAGGCGGAGATTCAGGCGCAGGCCAGCAAGGAGGCGCTCACCGCCAGCCATCGCCTGAACATTCTCGCCGCGCTCTTCCTGCCGCTCACCGCCATCACGAGCCTGTTCGGCATGAACTTCTCCACCGGGCTGGATGTGAAAATCCCCCTGCTCTTCTGGATCATTTTTGCGGGCGGAGTGGCGATTGGTTTCGTGATCAAAAGCTGGGTGACGGCGAAACCAAAACCCGTCGTGCCGCCGAAACTGTGAACGCAAAACAACTCCTGCGCGCGACGACGCTGGCGCTCTTGCTGCTGGCCTTCACGGCTTGCGCGACGAAGACGCCGATGAAACCGTCCTTCCAAAATTACACGCTCGACTACGACTCGCCGCTGGACGCCGCGCTCCAGGCAAAGGTCGAGGCGATTGACGCCCAACTTCGCGCCCGCCACGGCCTGACCACGGAGCAGACCGCCGTGGGCGTGCTCGATTTGCAGGCGCTCCGGCTCGCGCTGATTCGCCCGGACAAAATGGAATACGCCGCCAGCGTCCCGAAGATCGGCATCCTCCTCGCCTGCTTTCAACTCCACCCCGCCGCTGCCACGAACCTGGATGCACCGGCGCGCCGCGAGCTGGGCGAGATGATCAAAATCTCCAGCAACGAAATGGCCGCAAAGTATTCCCAGCAGCTCGGCCTGAAAAACATTCAGCACGTCCTCGAGTCCTACCGCTTCTACGACGCAACGCGCGGCGGCGGTCTCTGGGTCGGCAAGCACTACGGCAAAAGTAGCGAGCGTTACGGAGATCCCGTGGGCGATAATTCCCACGGCGCGACCGTGCGGCAGTTGCTTCGTTACTACCTATTGCTCGAACAAGGCCGGCTTGTCTCCCCCGCCGCGTCGCAAACCATGC
Source organism: Pedosphaera sp. (assembly GCA_031411375.1). Taxonomy (GTDB): domain Bacteria; phylum Verrucomicrobiota; class Verrucomicrobiia; order Limisphaerales; family SIBH01; genus JANNGC01. The sequence goes on from JANOAY010000552.1 coordinate 5,599, forward strand.
GCGAGATTTTCGCCTCACCAGACATCGCGCACCTGAACGACAAGTTTGTAAAAGGCTTGGCCGGTCGTGACGCGCAACTGCTCCGCAAATCCGGCTGGTGGGAGAACTGGTTTCACGACACCGCCATCGTCACCGGCGGCGGACGCCACTACATCATCGTGGCGATGACGCACCATCCGAAGGGCGATGAGTATCTGGTCGAGTTCGCGCGGGCGGTGGATGATGTGATGGTGGCGCAGTGAGTGAAGGCGAACTGCGGACTCGGCGGTCCGCGACTCCTGCCGCCTCAATGCTTGAACTGATGCTGCTTGCTGACTTTGGCCAGCTTCTTTTCCCACTCGCCCTTGTGCGCCAGCGGCTCAGCGTCGGTGCCCCAGAGTTTTTTGATCATCTCGCGCTGCGGGACGAAGGGGCATTTGGATTTCGGATTCTTGTGTGAGTCATCGAGGGCGCGCAGGGCGAGTTGCGCGCCGGTCATGAGCGCGGGTTTGTCGGGACGGCCGAACTGCTCTTCGAGCTGGTTGGCCACTTGGTCCAACGCGCCCCAACGTTCCTCGTCGGTCTTGCCCCAGAGCGTCGGCTGCGTGTCGAGCCGCGCGAGATTCCAGAAGGCGATGCGAATCTGCCGCACCGGTTTGAAGGCGCGCATCTTCACGTCCTGAAATAATTCATCGAGCTTGGTGTTGATCACCGAGTTCAAAAACTGGGCGTGCTGGAAACGATGGCTGGCCGTCATCTCCGTGAAATCATTGAAGCGAATGGTCAGGCTCATTTCGCGCGCCTGCAATTGCTCGCGGCGCAACTGCCCGACCATCCGCGTCGTCTCGCTGAGGGCAAAGGTGAGCGCGGCCTCATAGTCCGGCTCGTCGTACGGCAGGGTGGTGTTGCTCGAAATGGTCGTGCGATCTTTGACGTTGAGCAACAGCGGCTCGCTCCAGCGGCCGTTGGCAAAGAGCCAGAGTTGCTGGCCCCAGATGCCGAATTTTTGTTTCAGCATCATGGAGGGCAGATTCGCCACGTCGCCGAAAGTTTTTGCGCCCAGCGCGCTCAAAGCGCGTTCGCGATTCTTCCCGATGCCGGACATGGTCCTCACCGGCAGGTCGCACAGGAAATCCTTCTCCTGTTCCGGCAAGATTTCTTTGAAGCCCGGCTTGACCACGTCCGTGATCAGTTTGGCCATCTTGGCGGAACTGCCCAAGCCGCCCGACACCGGCAGTCCCACCTCGCGCTGGATGCGTGCGCCGATGGATTTCATGTAGGCGTCCGGCGTGGTGTGGCGCCAAACGTGCGCGTCCATCGTGGTGAGATCGAGGAATCCTTCGTCAATCGAGACCGGCACCATCATCGGCGAATACTCCTCCAGGATGCGAAACATCGCGTGCGAGAGCCGCCGGTATTCGTCGTAATGCGGGCGGCACAACACGCCGTGCGGACACAATCGTTTCGCCTCGAAGCACGCCTGCCCCGTCACCACGCCAAACTTCTTCGCGAGGCGATTGGCCGCGATGACGATGCCGTCGCCGCGCCTCCCGCCGCCGACCCACACGGGACGCCCCGCCAGCTTCCGGTCGAGTGCGATTTCGCAACTCGCAAAGAAGCTGTCGCCGTCCACATGCAGGATGCGGTTCGTGCCCATGCGCGTCG
>JANOAY010000553.1:0-1628 GCA_031411375.1 Pedosphaera sp.
CGAACACGGGGCAGGATGCCCCGTGAACCGTCAGGCTGGAAGCCTGACCCACAGTTTTGATGCGTCGCCCCGCGTTTCGTCCTCACGTTCCTTGAAGGCGCGGCGGGGGTGAGACTACGCTGCGCCCCGTCAACGGTTTCACATGAGTTTGCCGCCGCCCATTCACTGCGCCCCGGACCGGGAGTGCCTCGTCGCGCTCCGGCGCGGGCATGAGCCAGGCGCGTTGCGCGCGTTGGTCGAGCGTTACTTCGCTTTCGTTTATTCCACGGCTTTCCGGCGGACGAATGATCCGGTACGCGCGGCGGAAGTGACGCGGGCCGTCTTCCTCGTGCTGGCCCGGCGCGCGCGGCGTTTGGGGAAGAAGACCGTGCTGGCGGGCTGGCTGTTCCACGTCACTGCGGTCGCCTGCCGGCGGGCGGGCGTGAAATCGCGGCGCGGGTGGTTTGGTTTTCTACGGCGGCGCGCGGGATTTCCCCCGGACGCCACGCTGTGGGAACGAATCAGCGGCGACTTGGATGACGCACTGTCAAAATTACCTTCGCGACAGCGCGACGCCGTTTTGTTGCTGGTGCTGTTGCAATGGCCGCTTGAACTGGTCGCCAAGACTCTTCGCACATCCGAGTCGCGCGCGCAGAAGCGCGCCGCGGCGGCGCTGCACAAAATGTTCCGCCGCCTGCTTCCGCGAAAAGGAATCGTGGACACAAGCCCTCTCGCCTCTGCTTTGGCCACGGACAGTTGCGCCACGCCGATGCCCGAGGGGTTGCTGGATGAAACGCTCATGGCTATCGAAGTAACCGCCGGACGCCGCCCCGCGCTCAAACTCGCGCGCTGCACGTTGAACACGCTCGCCTGGGCGCGCTGGCGGCGGCGCGTGATCATTGGTGTGCCGAGCTTTGTGCTCGTGCTGGCGTTGCTCCTGTTCGCCGGCTGGAAAGTCAGCGCGCGGGACGGCCATAGCCGGGCCTTCTCCATGTTCCTCGTCTGGTCCATGAAGAACAAGGCGCGGTCGAATCCTGAACTGGCCCAGCCCGCGCGCCCGTGGCCTACGAACTGGTCGTCGGCGGCGCCCGCGGCCGGCGCCATTCAATCGTTTAGCGATCTTTACCAGACCACGAACATCTGGCCGGCTCTTCTGAAATTCTCCCCCGCGCAGTGGCAGGCGTTGCAGCCCAGGGAAATCGGCGCGCTCCCGCACATCTTGCAGCCGGATGGCACGGTGCTGCTGCGGCACCCGGGAGCGCAGCGCAGCGGCCTCGCGGGCGTGCTCGGCTACGACTTCGGCTGGACGCACGCGGAGTTTGAGTTCGGTGGTCGCACGTTCACGAATGTCGCCGCGCGTTTGAAAGGCAACGGCACCTGGCTTGGATCCCTCGTCGGCGAGAAGCGTTCGTTCAAAGTGGACCTGAACAAATTCAGCGATGGGCAGAAGCTCGGCGGCATGGATGAGTTCAACTTTCACAACCTCATCAACGACCGCTCGTATTTGAGCGACGCGCTCTCGTGCGAATTTTTCCGGGAAGCCGGCGTGCCCGCGCCGCGCACCGCTTACGCGTGGCTGACGGTGAGCGTGGAGGCGAAGTGGACGAACCAGCCGCTCGGCCTCTACGCGATGATCGAGCCGGTGGACG
>JANOAY010000554.1:0-2469 GCA_031411375.1 Pedosphaera sp.
TGGTGCGGAGCGCGTCATCGTCAGCCAGTTGCATCGCTCGCCCGGTCTGGCCTTCGAGGCGTCACAGCACGCGAACGGCAAGATGCTCCACAGCTTCCGCATCATCCCGGATCGCGGCTCTTGGTATGAGGCGCAGTTCGACACGAGCGACATGCTCTACGTCTATCTCGACCGCAAGAAGCGCCGTCGCAAATTTCTCACCACCACGTTCTTCCGCGCGCTCGCGAATTTCGAGAGCACCGGAAAGGAAAAGGACAAGGACAGCGGCCCGAAGAAGACCGGCTCCGACGCGGAAATTCTCCAAATGTTCTACGACATCGAAGAACTGACCGTGAAGGAAGCAGAGAAGCTCGAGAACATTCAGAACAAGGTGCTCATCGAGGACGCGATGGACACGGACAAGGGCATCGTGGTCGCGCGCGCCTTTGAACCCCTCTCAAAGGCCGTTGTGAAGCAAATCGCGGAACTCGGCGTGAACAAGATTCGCGTCGTGGACACCACGGTTGATGACGGCATCGTCATCAAGTGCATGAAGAAGGATCCGACCAAGAACGAGGAAGAGGCGCTGAAGGATATTTATCGCCGCCTACGCCCTGGGGATCCGCCGACGGCCGCGAACGCCAAGGCGCTGATCAAGCGGTTGTTCTTCGATGCGAAACGCTACGACCTCGGTCGTGTGGGCCGCTACAAGATCAACCAGAAGCTTGGTCTCAAGGACGCGGGCGATTCGCGCATTCTCACCAAGGAGGACTTGATCGCGGCGACGAAGTATTTGCTGCGTTTGAAAAAGGGCGAAGGCTCGCTGGACGACATTGATCACTTGGGCAGCCGCCGTGTTCGTACCGTGGGCGAATTGCTCGCCAATCAGTGCCGCGTCGGTCTGGCGCGCACGGAGCGTCTCGTGAAAGAGCGCATGACGCTGTTCGATCAGAGCCTCGAAACGATGACGCCGCAGAAGCTCATCAATCCGAAGGCGCTGTCGGCGGTCATCCGCGACTTCTTCGGACGTTCGCAGCTCTCGCAGTTCATGGATCAGATCAATCCGCTCGCCGAGTTAACCCATAAGCGCCGCTTGTCGGCGCTCGGACCTGGCGGTCTCTCGCGTGATCGTGCTGGTTTTGAAGTCCGTGACGTGCATCCGTCGCACTACGGCCGCATCTGCCCCGTGGAAACGCCCGAAGGCCCGAACATCGGCCTCATCGCCTCGCTCGCGACCTTTGCGCGCGTGAATGATTTCGGCTTCCTCGAAACGCCGTATCGGCGCGTCGAGAAGGGCCGCATCACCGGGCATCTGGATTATCTCACGGCGGATCGTGAAGAGACCTTCATCGTCGCGCAGGCCAATGCGCCGTTCGACGACAAGGGCCACTTCCTCACGAAGACCGTGACCTGCCGCGCCAAGGGCGACTTCATTGATGTCGAACCCGAGAAGGTGGATTACATGGACGTGTCGCCGAAGCAGCTTGTGTCCGTCGCTGCCTCGCTGATTCCGTTCCTTGAGCACGACGACGCGAACCGCGCGTTGATGGGCTCGAACATGCAACGTCAGGCCGTGCCGCTGCTCATCACCGAAGCGCCGTTTGTGGCGACCGGATTGGAAGACCGCGTGGCCCGTGACTCGCGCGCCGTGCTCGTGGCTGAAGAAGCCGGCAAGGTGGCGTCCGTCACTGGCAGCCAGATCATCATCACCGACAACGGCAAAATGCCGGAAGGCAAGAAGCGCATCAAACACGACCCGACGAATGGCGTCTCCGTGTATGAAGTGCGGAAGTTCATGCGCTCCAACGCGGCGACGTGCATCAATCAAAAGATTCTCGTCAACAAGGGCGACACCATCAAGAAGGGCCAGGTTCTCGCGGACGGCCCTTGCACCGACGGTGGCGAACTCGCGCTCGGACGCAACGTGCTCGTCGCGTTCATGCCGTGGAACGGTTACAACTTCGAGGACGCGATCCTCATCAGCCAGCGCATCGGCAAGGACGACATCTTCACCTCGATTCACATCGATGAATTTGAAGTGGGCGCCCGTGACACGAAGCTCGGGCCGGAAGAAATCACCCGCGACATCCCGAACCTCGGCGAAGAAGCGCTGCGGAACCTCGGGCCGGACGGCGTGATCCGCGTCGGTGCCGAAGTGAAGCCGGGCGACATCCTCGTCGGCAAAATCACTCCGAAGTCGGAAACGGAACTCGCGCCGGAAGAGCGCCTGCTCCGCGCCATCTTCGGTGAGAAGGCCGCCGACGTGAAGGACACGTCGCTCAAGGTTCCCTCGGGCACCTACGGCATCATCATGGACGTGAAGGTCTCCTCGAAAAAAGATTCCGAGAAGAAAGACCTCGCGCCCGCTTCCGAAGGCAAGAAGGCCGCGAAGCAGTTGCAGGAAGAGTACAAGCAGAAGATCGAAGAACTGCGTGACCAGCTCACGGAGGCGCTCTCGAACATCCTGCTCGGCGAAAAGATTCCGCTCGA
>JANOAY010000555.1:0-5118 GCA_031411375.1 Pedosphaera sp.
GCCCGAGATGCCGCCCCAGACTTTGAAGAAGTTCGCATCCGTCTTCATGCCCGGCGGCGAGGGCGAATGATCCGAGCCAATCGTGTCCACTTCCCCGGCCAGCACGCGTGCCCAGAGTTTTTCCCGCTCGTCGGCGGCGCGCAGCGGTGGCGCGCACTTCGCGACCGCGCCGAGTTTTTCCAAATCATTCTCGGTGAGTGTGAGGTAGTGCGGGCAAGTCTCTGCGCTCACGTTCACGCCGCGCCGCTTCGCTTCGGTGATGAGTTGAATCCCTGCGCTGGAACTGACGTGAACAACATGCAGCGCACAGCCGGTCTCGCCCGCCATCTCCACCGCTCGGCGAATCGCCTCCAACTCCGCCGCGATGGGCCGCGAGTCGAGATAGTCGCGGATGGAAGTTTTGTTCGCGGCGATGCGCTCCTGCGCCAGCACGTTCGTCATCGTCTCGCTTTCGGCGTGGACGGCGACGGGCAGTTTCAACGCCGCCGCACGCTTCATGCCTTCGCGCAACGTCGTCTCATCGGCGCGTGAGAAATCCTCGATGCCGCTGTTCGACATGAACGCCTTGAACCCGATGACGCCGCAGGCCGCGAGTTCCTCCAGATGATCCACGTTCTGCGGAACCAAACCGCCCCAGAGCGCGAAGTCCGTGAGCGAATTCTTCTCCGCCGCTGCGAGCTTCAACTGAAAGCTTTCCGCGTCGAGCGTTGGCGGGTGCGCGTTCAGCGGCATGTCGAAGAACATCGTGCCGCCGCCCGCCGCCAGCGCGCGCGAGCCGGTCTCGATGCCTTCCCAATCCGTGCGCCCCGGCTCGTTGAAGTGAACGTGGGCATCAATGACGCCGGGGAAAATGTGCAGGCCCGTCGCCACGACTTCTTCCCGCGCACTCCCCGAAAGCTGTGGCGCGAGCGCGACAATTTTTTCGTCAGTCACCGCGACATCCACTTCCTGCACACCGTTGGAAGTGACCACCGTGCCGCCGCGCAGGATGAGATCGAAGTCAGGCATGGCGTTCCGCGAGGAGTTGGAGGAAGTCATTCATCACGTCGAGCGCCACGGCGATGTCTTCGAGCTTCGCCGATTCATCCGGGTGATGGCTGAGACCGTCGCGGCACTGGACGAACAGCATGACGGCAGGCGTGATTTTCCCCAGCACCGCGGCGTCGTGGCCCGCACCGCTGGGCAGTTCGAGAACTTCCGACGAATGCCCTTGGGCCGCGAGCGCGAGCAGGGCGGTGAGTTCCTGCTGGCACGGGACGGACGCGGTTTCCTGCACGACTTCCCACGAGACGAAAATGCCGCGCAACCGGCCCAGGTCTTCCGCCGTGCTTTGCAGATACTGAGCCGCGCCCAGCCGCACTGAGTCCGCTTGATGGCGGATATCCAGCGTCAGATTCACTTCGCCGGGGATGACGTTGCTCGCGCCAGGCTTCACTTGAATCTGGCCGACGGTCGCGACCAGTCCGTTCGCAGAGTGCGCGTGCGCCTCGACGGCGGAGATGAATTCCGCCGCCGCGCACAAGGCGTCGCGCCGGAAATCCATCGGTGTCGTGCCGGCGTGACCGGCCTTGCCAGTGAAACGAATCTTCACGCGGCTCTGGCCCGCGATGGCGGTGACGATCCCGACAGCGAGATTGTTTTGCTCCAGCACCGGCCCTTGCTCGATGTGAACTTCCGCGTAGCCGAGCAGTTTGTTCGGGTTGTACTTCGCGGTGGAAATTTTCTCCGGCGCTCCGCCGAACTGACGAATGGCGTCCGCGAGCGAAACACCGTTCTCATCCACGCGCTGCAAGTCCGCGTCGGTCAAAGTCCCGGCCAGCGCGCGGCTGCCGAGATAGGTGCTTTGAAAACGCACGCCCTCCTCGTCGCAGAAGCCGATGACTTCCAGCGCGATGGGCAGGCGAGTTTGTTCCGCGCTCAACTTGGCTATGCACTCAATGGCGAGGACGACGCCGAGCGGCCCGTCGAACGCGCCCGCGTTCCGCACCGTGTCGAGATGCGAGCCGAGTAGAAAAGTTTTCGCGCCCGGACGTGCGCCCTCGTAGCGGCCAATCAAATTGCCAATCGCATCCTCGCTCACCGTCATTCGGGCCTCGCGCATCCAGCCGCCCACGAGATCGTTTGCGCGGCGCATGGCGGGCGAGCCGTAAGTGCGGGTGAGTTGCTCCGGCTCGTCGGAAATCCGCGCCAGCGCGGCGAGGCGTTCCATGATGCGTGACGCGCCGTCGCTCATTCAGCTTCCTCGGTAGGTGCTGTAAGCCCACGGCGAGCACAGCAGCGGGACGTGATACGACGCGCCCGCGTCCGTGATGCCGAAGCGCACCGGCACCGCGTCGAGAAACCTGCCGCCGGTCGGCGCGGAACTTTTCTGCGCGAAATAATCGCCGACGAAAAACACCAGTTCATACTGGCCCACCTTCATCTCCTCCGCTGCGAGCAACGGCGCGTCGGTGCGGCCATCGCTATTGGTGAAAACGGTTTTGAGCAGCGCGCGCGCGCCGTCGAGCCGCCACAGTTCGATCTTCATTCCCGGCGCGGGAACGCCGTGCGCGGTGTCGAGGACATGCGTGCTGAGTTTTGCGGGCATAGTCAGTTTAGCTTTTGAGCAAATCGCGCAGGCGCAGTTCGGCGATCTTGAAAATTTCCTCCAGCGCAGCGGCGACTTCTTGCGGGCGCGAATTCTGCAACCGCGCCTGGAAGCCCGCAAGGATGGCCTCCTTCTTGTTCAGGCGCGCGCAAATGACAAACGGAAAACCAAACCGCGCCTGATACGCCGCGTTGCTCTGCTGGAACAGCCCGACCTCCTCCGCCGTCAGCCGGTCCAGGCCCGCACTGGCCTGCTCGTGCGTGGATTCGCGCGTGAGTTGTCCGGCGAGAGCGAGCCGTCCGACGAGATCGGGATGCGCGCGAATCAACGCCAGTTGCCGCTCCTCGCCCGCCGCGCGCACCGCCGCGCATAAGGCCGCGTGCAACGCCGCCACGCTGGCGAAGGGTTTTTGCGCCCATGTGTTTTCGGCAATCCAGGGAGAGAGTTCGAACACGGGTCCCACGACCCGGGTGAATTCTGCGCGAGAGAGGGAGTTGAGTTCAGCGAGCGTCACACGAACAGTGCCGCGACCCTAGCGCGCTCTTTCCAGCGCGGCAATCTTTTGCTGATCCCCGCTTCCCACGGAGCGGGCGCGGTCAGGTTGCACATTGCGCGATGCACGCCGGCGGGAATTGCAAAACGCCGGGTCCGCCCGCAGAACTTCCGCATTTTACCCCCCATTCGCTCGCGAATCTCATGGCACTGACTGTGCTAAATCCACTGCCGAGGAAACAATTATGAAAATCAAAACACAAATGTTGGCGTTAATGTCTGCGGTGGCGATTTCCGTAGCCACGGTGGGTTGCGACCGGACCATCAAGCACGAAGAAAGCACGAAGGTCAGCAGCGACGGCACCGTGACCACGAAGGAAAAGTCCGAGACGATCAGCAAGGACGGCGTCGTCACGAAGAAGGAAGAGGTCAAGAAGACCACGCCGTAATCCAGCGACCTGAGGATTTGCTGAACCGAGGCCAGTTCTTCAACAGTCTGGACTTCAGTCAGTGATAGCAACCCGCGCGCAAGCGCGGGTTGTTTTGCCTTATGAACTTTGCCTTATGAACTCGCGGCGAATTTCACCCCCGCGCCTGCACCCACCCCATCACCTTCTCCGCCAGTTGGTCGAACGCTGTCACGCACAGTTCCAAGTGCTCTTCCTTCGTATCCTCGATCTTATTGTGGCTGATGCCGTGGAGGCTTTGGACGAACATCATCACGGTGGGCACGCCGGCAGCGGCAACTTCGGCGGCGTCATGCAAGGGGCCGCTCGGCAGGCGGTGCGACTGGCCGCACGTCGCGCGGATGGATTCGTCGCAGAGCGCGATGAGTTCGTCGTGGAACGGGCGTGGCGCAATCTGCCAGATGCGTTCCCAACTCACCTTCACGCCGCCCTCCTGCGCGAAGTGTTCGCTTGCGGCCTTCGCCTCGGCGAGCATCGTGGCGAGTTGGCCGGCATCGAGGTGACGCTGATCCAAAGTAATCCGGCATTCCTCCACGACACTCGTGACGATGCCCGGCTTGGTTATGCAGGAGCCAATGGTGCAGACACCGTTGCCGCTGCGCTCGGCGATTTCGTAAATCTCCGCGCTCATTTTTCCCGCCGCGAGGAAAGCATCCTTGCGCCGGTTCATCGGCGTGCTGCCGGAGTGCGCGGCCTGGCCGTGGAAGGTGATGGCGTGGCGTTCGACACCAAATGTCCCGAGCACCGCACCGAGCGGCAGATCGAGGTCGAGCAGCACCGGGCCTTGCTCAATGTGCAGCTCAATGTAGGCGGCGGCGTTCTTGAGTTCCTGTCCGCTCTCTTTCACGCGCTCGAAATCAATGCCCACTTCGCGCAGCGCGTCGGGCAGCTTCACGCCTTGCTGGTCCACAAGACCGCGCGCCTCGTCCATGTCGAGATTGCCGGAGCAGGCGGAGGAACCGAACAGGCTCTTGCCGAACCGCGCCCCTTCTTCATCCGCCCAATCCACCAACCGCACCGTCACTGGCGGCTTGCCGCCGTATTGCTCGTTGATGCGCCGGAGAATCTCCACGCCCGCGACCACGTTCAGGCAGCCGTCGAGCCAACCGCCGTTCGGCACGGAGTCCATGTGCCCGCCGATGAGCAGACATTTTTCGGACGCGCCGCGCAGAGTGGCCCACAAATTGCCCGCAGCATCCGTGCGGACCTCGACCGGCAGTTCAGACAGCTTGTTCCGAAGCCACGCGCGCGCCTCCAGCCAGGTTTGGGTGAAGGCGACGCGTTGCGCGCCGTGTTCATTTCCGGTCAGCGTGCGCAATTCTTTCAGCTCAGCGACGGTGCGCTTGGGATTGAGAAATGAATTCATGCTGGGGCGAATATTGTTTGTTTCAACTGAACGCACCGTTTCGTTCCGCGATGCAGGAGCGTTGCCAATCCACGCTCCATTCCCTGCTCACAACATTCTGATGGCGACACCGCGTGCCTTTGGCGTAGCTTGTCCACGAGACCGCGCGCCTCGTTCATGTCGAGATTACCGGAGCACGCGGACGAGCCGAACAGACTCTTGCCGAA
>JANOAY010000556.1:0-2920 GCA_031411375.1 Pedosphaera sp.
CCAGACCGCGACCTTCTTCGACAACGCCTGGGCCGCGTCGAACTACAACGACTCCGCGTGGTCCGCCCCCGGCCGCGCGCTGCTCGCCGTCGAGAACGCCGCCGGCATCGTTCCCTTGATCGGCACCACGCTCACGCTCGGACGGCCCACCTACTACTTCCGCACCTGGTTCCACCTCACGACGAATTTCCCGAACGGCACGCTGCTGCGCGGCACCACGATGATTGATGACGGCGCGGTGATCTTCATCAACGGCAAGCAAGTGCAGCGCGTGCGCATGACCACGGGGACGTACGATGGCAACACCTTTGCCACCACGCAGCCGCCGGTGAACAGCGACGCCTCGCAGGAACTCTTCTACTGGCTCGCGTCCACCAACCTCGTGCGCGGCAGCAACCTCATCGCCGCCGAAGTGCATCAGGTGAACTCCGGCAGCTCGGACATCGTGTGGGGCATGCAGCTCGACGCGCTGGTGCCGGTGGCAAACCGTCCGCCCGTCATCACCACGCAGCCGATCAGCCGCACGGCCTCGAACGGCGTGAACGTGACCTTCACCGTGGCCGCGACCGGCAGCACGCCGCTTACCTACCGCTGGCGGCGGGCGGGCACGAACCTGGGCGTCACCGGCGCCAGCCTGCTGCTCACGAACGTGCAGCGATTCAGCGAGGGGATATACTCCGTGACCGTCTCGAACGCCTTCGACCTCGCCGTGAGCACCAACGCCACGCTGACCGTGCTGGTGCCGCCGGTCCAATTCGTGGGCGGCGCGAGCGCCTTCACCGGCCCCGGCCAGTTCACGCTGAACTTCCTCGGCGATGCGGGCGGAATCTTCGCGGTGGAAACTTCCACCAACCTCGTGGACTGGACGCAGCGCGGCACGGTGACGAACACGACAGGCACCGCGCAGTTCACCGACCCGTCCGCCGACGACGCGCAACGCTACTACCGGCTGCGGCTGCTGCCGTGATGGCCCGCGCCCGACCGGGGCGCAGCAGCAGGAACAAGAGTCAACCAAGGAAACGGAGCGGGACGCGCGGGATTCACTTCTGCTCTTTCACGTCCGTCACGCGCGCGGACGCGGCGTTTTTCTGGACGAGCAAGGCGCGAAATTTCCACTCGCCGCTCGGCTCGATGATCTGCGCGGAGTCCTTCGCCGTGCCGGTCTTCACGCCCGCCGCATCGAACACCTCCAGTTCGACGCTCACGCCGAAGCGCTGGCGGTCAGTTTCATTTTTGAGCGCGCCGGCGGCGTAGGCGAGCGAACTGCCCGCCGTCCTGTCGATGGTCACGGGCGAGACGGAAAAGTCGTTGATGATTTTCGAGGGCGCGGGCCGGACGGACGGCGGAGCCGTGTTGGTGCGAAGCGCGGGGCGCGCGCTGCGGCCGAACTCCTCGTTCTTCTCGCGCGTCTTTTTTATCAGGCGCTGCGCGGTGACCAGAATCGCCACGATGGCGATGGCTCCGACCACCAGGATGACGGCACCCGCGATGAACCATTTCCGTCCGCGCCCCGGTCGCTGAATCAGGTGGGCGGGAATTTCCAGCGCGAGTTCCGTAGGCCGCGCGCAGTGCGGGCAGGGAATGGTGGCCCCGATGCCGTCGGCGGGGAATTCGATGTGTCCGCCGCAATGATCACACGGGCATTTGAGAAATTTTGTTTCGGCCATCGCGGAGGGTTATGCCGCAAGCGGACGGCGGGTTCAACCGGGAGCATGAATATTGAACCGCTAATGGACGCTGATTAACGCTGATGAAAAGCAGACTGTGGAAGTCAACGCCCGCTCGTCCTCCTTCTGCCTATCAGTGTTTATTAGCGTCCATTAGCGGTTTCAAAGTTTGGCCCCGGAAACCTTTCTCAAGCCGGTCTCGTCCTGTGTCGTAACCTTGGATGTTATGAACACGAACGAAAAATACCGCGCGGAACACTCGGCGAAGCCCGAAGATTTTTTCCTCACGCGGCGCAAGTTCCTCCAGCGCGCCGGCATGGGCTTCGGCGCATTGAGCCTGGCCTCGTTGTTCGGCGACTCGCTCCTCTCGCCCGCCGAGGCGATGGCGGCGGAGATGATGAATCCGCTCGCGCCGAAGAAGCCGCACTTTCCCGCCAAGGCCAAGCACGTCGTCCACATTTTCGCGCAGGGCGCGCCCTCACACATTGACACCTGGGATCCGAAGCCCGCGCTGGCCAAGCACGATGGCCAGACCATTCCCGGCCAGGGCGGCGTGGCCATGGCATCACCGTTCAAGTTCAGCAAGCACGGCAAGTCCGGCATCGAAGTCAGCGAGGTGTTTCCGAAACTTGCCGAGCATGTGGACGAGCTATCCATCATCCGCTCCTGCTACACGGACATTCCTGCGCACGACGTGGCGACGACTTTCATGAACACCGGCTCGTTGCGCGTGGCGCGTCCGAGCATCGGCTCGTGGGTGCTCTACGGACTGGGCAGCGAGAACCAGAACATGCCGGGCTTTGTCTCGTTGCGGCCCGGCGGCCAGCCCGGCGGCGGCAGTTCCAACTGGAGTTCCTCGTTCCTGCCCGGCGTGTTTCAAGGCGTGAGCATCAACACCCAGGTCACGAGCGTGGATCAGCTGATCAAAAACATTCGCAACCAATACACCGTGCTGCCCGAGCAGCGGCGTCAGCTCGATCTCGTTCACAAGCTCAACGAACTGCACAGCCAGAATCTTCAGAAGGAAGCGCAGCTCGAAGCGCGGCTCGAAGCCTACGAGATGGCGTTCAAGATGCAGACCGAGGCGACGGACGCCTTCGACATCTCGAAGGAATCCGCCGAAACGCGCGCGGCCTACGGCAACACCAGCCAGGGCAATCAACTGCTCATCACGCGCCGGCTCATCGAGCGCGGCGTGCGTTTCGTGCAGGTGTGGGCGGGCGGCTGGGATCATCATCAGGACATCGAGGACC
>JANOAY010000557.1:0-1599 GCA_031411375.1 Pedosphaera sp.
TGGGACGTAGCTCTACTAACTGACGTTTGAAAGATGTGAGTTAGACAAGTTGGAAACCTTGCCTACTGCCCGGAGAAACTCACCCGCATCACCTGCGAACGGAACACCGGATCCACCGGCGTGCCGTAGCTCGGCACGGGGTTCGTGCTGTTCGCGCCGAGCGAGCGCGTGGGGTCTTCCATCGGTGCGGAAGCGGCGAAGAAACCGCCCGCATAGTTTGCCGCCGTTGCCGCACCGGCGTCGCCCTCGGTGGTCGCCACGCCATAAACCATCAGCCCGCACGCAGCCAGGCCCGCGCCTGCGGCGAGCGCGGGACGCAAATCAAAACCCAATCGCTCCCACCAAGAATGCTTGGCCTCGCCACGCCCGATGCGATCAATCACGCGCCCGGAGAAGTCGTTGAAGTAGCGCGGCGGGGGCTGCTCGTGCCGTTTCAGGCGCAGCAGTTTTTCCAGCGATTCAAAATTGTCCGGCGATGAACTCATAGTCCGTCACTTGATGTAATCCGAGAGCAGCGCTTGCAACTGCTGCCGCGCGTAGAAGAGCCGCGAGCGCACCGTGCCCACGTTGCATTCCATAATGTCCGCGATTTCTTCATGCGACAAATCCTGCACGTCGTGCAGCGTTACGACGAGCCGATGCACATCCGACAGCTTCTGCATGGCGGCGTTCAACTTTTCCTGCAACTCGGCGAGCGCGATGTCGCGGCGCGGTGTCTTCTCCGAGACCAGCGCCACGAGGTCGGGGTCGTTCTCCACGTTGAAGTCGAGGTCGTCCAGGCTCATGGAGCGGCGGTTCTTTCGCTGCTTGAGGAAGTTGATCGTCTTGTTAACCGCGATGCGATAGACCCAGGTGTAGAAGCTGGAGTCGCCCTTGAAATTTTTCAGCGCGCTGTGGGCCTTGATGAACGTGTCCTGCGCGAGGTCGTTGGCGTCCTCGTGGTTCGACGTCATGTGGTAAATCGTGTGGTAAATGCGCTCCTGATAACGCTGCACGAGCTGGTCGTAGGCGCGCATGTCGCCATCGCGCGCGGCCCGAACGAGGGCGACATCGCTGGTGGAGTCGGCGTCGTTTTGCGGCGCGGGCGTGGGCGCACGCTGGGCGGACTCGATACGGTCGGTGTCGGATTCGAGCGCGGCGGTCTTGGCCAAGTCGGCCGGTTTCATGGTGGCCGTCATGGATTAACTTTCGCTCCCGAGCGCGGCGGTTTGCGCGGCCAGCACGCCGCAGAGGCTCATTAAACCAGCGCGCGCCTCACTCTCGCGCAGGCTTCCGGCGAGCGATTTGGCGGTGTCGAGATGGTCATTGATCACGCGCAGCGACTCGGCCAAAGCACCGTGCCGCCGCAGCAAAGCGGTCACCTGAGAAAAATTCTGGGGCTGATAATCACCCATGAGCGTTGCGGCTTTGACCGCCACGGCGTCGTTTCGTTCAAGCAAAACCAGGAGCGGCAACGTGACCTTGCCCTTGGCGAGATCGGTGCCGAGGGATTTGCCCGCTGTGTCCTCGTGGCCGAACACATCGAGGCAGTCGTCGTAAATCTGGTAGGCCGTGCCGAGCGCGAGACCGTAGCCGCGCAGGGCCTCGCGTTCGCGCGCC
>JANOAY010000558.1:0-2660 GCA_031411375.1 Pedosphaera sp.
GGGCAAGTTCTTGCGCCCTCGGCGTCTGAACATGGCTGCGGGTTGAAAACCCGCGCTCCGCAGTCAGAGCCGCCGCATTCCGTGCGCGACCAACTGCGGCGCGGTTTCACTCCCGCTCACCACCAGCGCGCGCAGTCGCGGATGCTGGCTGACGAGTGAATTCATCAACTCTGGCGCAGTGAGCAACGCCGTGGAAAGCGCGTCCGTCTCCGTCGCGCCCGGCAGCACGACGGCGGCGAGGCGGGCGCCTTCTGCCGGTGTGCCGGTGCGCGGGTCAATGATGTGACCGTAAGTTTTTTCTCCGACGCGAAACGACCGGCCCCACACCGCCGAGACGGAGAGCGATTCGTTTTCCAGTTCCACCACGGCCAGCGGTGGGGCGGATGAATCCTGATCGGGCGAAATGATGGCGACCTTCCACGGCGCATCATCCGGCTGGCGACCGAGCGCGAAGGACGTGCTCGTGCCGCCGTGAATCAGCGCGCTCGTCACACCCGCCGCGCGCAACACCGCCGCCGCGCGATCCACGGCGTGACCTTTGCCAATCGCGCCGAGATCGAGCATCACGCCCGCGCGTGCGAAGCGGACGGTGAGCTTGTCCGCGTCCAACTCGACGTGCTGGCTGCCGACTTTCGCCCGCGCTTCTTCGAGCGCCGCCGGTTCCGGCACGGCTCCATGCTCCGCGCCGCCCATGAAACCCCAGCAGCGCACGAGCGGCGCGACGGTGAGGTCAAACGCGCCGCCCGTCTCGCGTGAGAGCGCCAGCGCGCGGGCAAGCAATTGGAAGAGCGCGGGCGTGACGCGCACGGGCCGCAGATGCGCCGCGCGGTTGAGCAAGGCGACTTCACTGCTGGTGCGGTAGAGGCTGAGTTGCGCCTCGATGCGATCAATTTCATCCAGCGCCTCCTCGCCCGCCGCGCGGAGCGCCACGGAGTTCGCTCCATGCAGGGCGATCTCGAAGCGCGTCGCCATCGCGTGGCGGGCGACCAGAACGGGTGCGGTGGAAGTCACGCGGGAGTGTTAGGGCAAAGCGTCGGCCACGCCAAGCGGCGGCCTTCTGGCGGGGCGCAACTCGGCCCCGCACCAAACTCCAGCGGCACGGCGCGCGGCTCTACCGAGCCGCAGCGGCCCCCACCGGGCCGCACGCAGGGGCTCTGGAGAACCGCGCGCCATAACGGTGCGGGTGCCAAGGTGCGCCCCTTCTGGCGCGCATGAAAACCTTCCCGTTGCCAGCCGCGCGGGCTTCCGGCAGAGTCCGCCTCCGTGAAAACTTTGGCCCAGACGTTTGCGCGCACCCTCGCTCTGCGGCCTCAATCTACATCCCTATGAAATTCCCAATCCGCTCCCAGGCCTCCGCAAAATCCTTCTGGAGCTTTCTCTCCATTCTCTCCATCTGCGCTCTGCTGGCCTTCGCCATTTACACCTTCGCGCCGGAGAAAAAATCGGTCGCGCCCGCGCGCCGGCTCTGGACGCCGCTCGTCGTCAACAACTTGAACACCGAGATGATTGTCCCCGACACGCTGCGGCTCGAGTTCTGGACGCCTTCCGCGAAGACGAAAGATTTTGTCAGCAAGGAGCCGAAGGACGCGGGCGACACCAACCGCAACTGGGAAGTGATCGAGAGCGAGGAAATGGTCGCCCAGTTCGGCCAGGCGCTGCGCAAGGACACCGATGTGGTCGGCTACCGCCGCAGCGAGGTCTGGGGCCACGGCCGCACCGGGCTGAAGCCAGGCTGGTGGTGGTCCATCACGGTGCGCACGAATTATCCCGTGGCCAAGCTCGCCAAGTCCTATCGCGAGTTCTGGAAGACGCCGAGCAGCGTCTTCGTGGAAGTGATCGACAACCGCGGCCACGACGTGGAGTGAGGCGGGCCGCGCCGAAGTGGGGCGGGCGTCCCGCCTGCCTTCCGTCGTTTGGCCGTCTCGGCTGAAGCAAAAAGAAACACCTGCCGGGACGGCCAGTGAACAGGTGGCAGCCGAGACGGCTGCCCCACTACGAACCAATTTCACCTTTGACCCCCGCTCACCCCCTCGCGATAAATCGCCCCTCAAATGGACATCATTGCCGAATTACAGTGGCGCGGTTTGCTCGCGGATTGCACCGACCTCGAAGCTCTCTCGAAACGTCTCGCCACGCCCACCACGCTGTATGGCGGCTTCGACCCCACGGCGGATTCGCTGCACGTCGGCAATCTCGTGCCGTTGCTCGCGCTGCGCCGCTTTCAACTCGCGGGCCACTCGCCCATCGCGCTCGCGGGCGGCGCGACCGGCTGCATCGGCGATCCGAGCGGCAAGGCCAGCGAACGGCAGTTGCTCACGCGCGAGCTGATTGACCACAACATCGCGTGCGTCAAGACGCAGCTCGCCTCCGTGCTCGACTTCGAGACGACGGTGAACCCCGCGCGCCTCGTGGACAACGCCAGTTGGACCGCGAACGTCAGCTTCATTGATTTCCTCCGCGACATCGGCAAGCACTTCTCGGTCAACCAGATGATCCAGAAGGAATCCGTGCGCGCGCGCATGGAAGACCGCGAGGTGGGCATCAGCTACACCGAGTTCAGCTACCAGTTGTTGCAGGCGTTCGACTTTTATCATTTGAAGAAGGAGCTGAACTGCGACCTGCAAGTCGGCGCGACCGACCAGTGGGGCAATATCACCGCC
>JANOAY010000559.1:0-4174 GCA_031411375.1 Pedosphaera sp.
CGTGGACAACGTCTTCCGTTTCTCGCAGGCCGGCTCCGAAGTGTCCGCGCTGCTCGGCCGCACGCCGAGCGCCGTCGGCTACCAGCCCACGCTGGCCGCTGAAATGGGCGACCTTCAGGAACGCATCACCTCGACCAAGAACGGTTCCATCACGAGCTTTCAGGCTGTGTATGTGCCCGCCGACGACTTGACCGACCCCGCGCCGGCCACCACGTTCGCGCATCTGGACGCGACCATCGTGCTCGAACGTTCCATCGCCGAGTTGGGCATCTTTCCCGCCGTTGATCCGCTGGCCTCGAACTCCCGCGCGCTCGCGCCGGAAATCGTCGGGCAGGAACATTACGACGTCGCTCGCGGCGTGCAGAAAGTGCTCCAGCGCTACAAGGACTTGCAGGACATCATCGCGATTTTGGGCATGGACGAACTTTCCGCCGAGGACAAGACGAGCGTCTTCCGCGCGCGCAAGATTCAGAAATTCCTCAGCCAGCCGTTCACCGTGGCCGAGCAGTTCACCGGTCGTCCCGGCAAGCAGGTGCCCGTGGCGGACACCGTGCGCGCCTTCAAGGAAATCCTCGAAGGCAAGCACGACGCCGTCGGCGAGGGTAACTTCTACATGAAGGGCGGCATCGACGAGATCAACGAAGCTTGAGCGAGGTTGTTTGAACGCTGGCAGCCAAGGCTCCGGCTCTCAACCCTCAACTTTCAACTCTCAACAACATGGCTACTCTGAAACTGGAAATCGTGACGCCCGAAGGCGTGACCTACTCGGAGCAGGTCGAGATGGTGACGCTGCCCGGCAGCGAAGGTGAGATGGGCATCTACCCGAATCACGTTCCGCTGATGACGCAGGTCGCCGCCGGCGAAGTCGCCGCGCGCCGGAATGGCAAGGACGAGTTTCTGGCCGTGGGCGAGGGCTTCGTGGAAATCACCGGCGACCGCGTCGCCATTCTCACCGACATGGCAATCAAGGCCGACAACATTGACGAAGCCAAAGCCGAGGAAGCCCGCAAGCGCGCCGAAGCCCGCCTCGCCGAGAAGCTCGACGACGAGGAAACCGTGATGGTCAGCGCCGCGCTCGCGCATTCGCTGGCGCAGTTGAAGGTCAAGCGCCGGACGCATTCCTGAACGGAACATTCTTTCATCAGCCGCGAGAGCCAGCCTTTCGCGGCTTTTTGTTTGTTGCTTCAGGACAGAAAGACGGGTGAAGCGGCAAGGCCAAAGTCCGCACGTCGCGGAGCGACATTGGAAATTAGCCAGCTACGAAGTGGCTGGATTGCGAGCAGAAAGGTCTGCGTCCTGAAAGGACGATGGATTCCGGCGTCCTTTCAGGACGCAGTGCAAATGAGGCATATTCCCGGCACCTTGTGCCGGGCTAATGTCCAAAGTCGCTTCGCGACTGTGAAGCACCCGAGCGGTGGGCGTGATCTGGTGTTCCACCTCACCGCTCCACCGTGATGGTCACGTCGTATCTCACTGCGTTGTTGGTCTTCTCCAACCCGCCATCATCCAGGCCGTCCGCACCGATGCTGTAGACCACATAGCCGCGCGTGAGCGTTTTGAAACGCAGCGGCTGACCGTCGAAACGATCGCGCGGCACGGCGGGAAGAAAATCGGGAACCAGTTCCGGCAAGCCCGACGGGATTTTTCCTGAGTTGGCAAGGCGGAAACGTTCGATGGCGAGGCTCGTCTTAAGAACGGAGAGTTTGGCTTCCGTTTCAAAATTCGCTTGGAGCGCCTTAATCCAATTGGCGGGCAAGGCTTCTCCAACCCGGCTGGTGACGTTGCTGGTGTAAGCAGCGGTCAGTTGTTTGGCGCGAACGACAGCCTGAGTGGCCGGCAAATCAAGCATGACCAGCGACGGACGATACATGTCGAGGTAGCGCAGAAAGTCTTCGTCTCGATACGCTGTCCTGCCTGGCTTGAATCTATCCCAAAGATTCACCCACCAGCGGCGGTCACGAGCCGTACCAATGACATGATCAATGTTGCCTCCAGCCTTGAGTTCCTGGAATGCCCAAATCGCAATGCAGTGCTCACCACGCATCGCGTGACCAAAACGATTCGTATTGGGCGGTGGCAGAGATCTATCGAGGCGGCGCAGATGCTCATCGGCGAAGACGGCACGGTTCAGCCATCGTTCTGCGGTGGTCGTGGACAAGTTCAGGCAGGCCACTCCGATCATGTGGGCGACGAGCGAGTCGGACGGAAGGCTGTCGGCAAGCTGGAAGCTGCGCTCCAGCATCTCCACGGTGCGAGTCGGCTGATTGTCCTCCGCGCCAATCGTGGCCAATGAGTTGAGCATCTGCGTGAGGGCGCGGACTTGGACAAACGGCGGCAGGCTGTTGCTCATCATGCCGCGCTCCCAGTGCGACGCAAAGTGCGCGCCCGTCGGCCACGGCTGAGGCCATTGATCCCAGATCCCCTTCGTTCTCTCGTGATAGGCCCACAGTTCCGTCAAAGCCGGTTCTGGAAACGGACCGGTGCGGGCGAGCACCACGTTTGGATTGATGATGGGCGAAGAGGCGGGCAGGCGATTGTCGGCGGCGAAGACGAGGATGTTGGTCAGCAACACGCCCGCGTCCTCGGACGGGGCCGGATTGGGAAACAATTGCGCGAGGTCTGTCGCGTCAATCGGTTCGCCGCTGGCGCGCAACTCGGCGAGGCGGCGGGTGATTTCGTGATCTAGCGGTGACTTGCGCGTGCCGGACCACCAGAGCAATCCGATGATGATGAGCAGCATTGCCGCGCCGATTAGCCGCCACGGCACGCGCAGCCATTGTGAAACTTTCTGTTCCGAACTCATGGATGAAACTTCTGAACACCGCGCCGCTGGACTCGTTGCGCTGGAGTTCAAGCTACAGCTTGTCCGGCGTAAGCACGGAGCAGCGGACCGCCGAGTCCGCTGTTCCACAACTCGGAACTTCCAACTGAAACTCGAAACGAAAACCGCCCGAGCTTTTCAACAGCGGACAAGGCTGTCCGCTGCTCCGGCGATCACATCCCCAGCTTCGCCAGTTCGTCCTGCAACTGCTGTTGGAAGACCGGCACGTCGGCCTGCGGCGGGCGGTAGCCGGGCACGGGCGGCACCATGCCGAGGCGGCCGGTCTGGTCGAGATACCATTCGGCGGTCTGCCCGTCGCTGAAGGTGACTTTGCCGCTGACCAGTGCGCCGGGTTTGGCGAGGTGGTCGAGACTGGTGGAAACTTTTCCGCCGCCGGGCGCGGCCTCGGCTTCGGGCGTGAGATCGTGAACGGGCGCGGCGGCGGCAGCCGGTGACGCAGGGGCGGCAGGTGTCGGCGCGGCCGCGGGCGGCTCCGGGTCTTTCGGGCGCAGCTTCAAGTCATCAATCAGGAAGCGCACGTCCATGTAGGTCATGCTCACGCCGAGTTCGCTGGCGAGCTTGTTTTGAATTTCGGCCAGCTTTTTTCCTTGCTCGATCCATTCCGCGACTTGGCGGCGTTGTCCCTCGTCTAATTTCATGACCCGCAATGTTTCGCGCGTCGCGGCAAAGCGCAATGTACAAAACTTGCGGCGCATGATTTGCGACGCGGTGTTCCACCTTGCTTCACGCGGCCTGCGTGGCACTTTCGCGGCCATGATGACTTTGATTGTGGGCACGAACCGTCCCGGCAGCAGCACGCGCAAGGTCGCGGCGGAGATTGAGGAAATTTACCGCGCCATGAACATCCCGCTGCGCGTGCTCGATCTGGCGCAACTGCCGCCGGAAGTATTTTCGCCCAGCGCCTACGCTGAAAAGCCCAAGTCCTTCGCGCCCTTCGCCGACGCCGTGCTGCAAGCCAGCGGCCTGATCGTGGTGACGCCGGAATACAACGGCTCGGTGCCGGGCGTGCTGAAATACTTCATCGACCTGCTGAAGTTCCCGGAGAGCTTTGAGAAGCGGCCTGTGTGTTTCGTCGGACTGGCCGCAGGCATGTGGGGCGCGCTGCGTCCGGTCGAGCAACTGCAGGCGATCTTCGGCTATCGCAACGCCTACATCTTTCCCGAACGAGTTTTCATGCCGAAGATCAACGATCTGCTCGATGCGAGCGGACGGATCAAGGACGCGGAACTCGTCGAACGGCTCCGCGCGCAGCAGCAGGGGTTCGTGGAGTTCGTGCGGAAGCTGAAGTGACGGAGCGCGGACTTTCCAGTCCGCAGCAAGCCGCTGAGTGAG
>JANOAY010000560.1:0-2222 GCA_031411375.1 Pedosphaera sp.
CAGAGCCGCAGCGGCCACGACCATGCGAACGCGCTGCGGCTCTGGAGAGCCGCGCTCCCGTCCCAGTGCCGGTGTCAGGATGCGCTCTCGTCGCTCGCGCACAATTGCTTTGTCTTTCCTGCCGACGGCCCGCCAGTCTCTCAACCCAAGGAAACGACTTATGAACATCGCCGTCCCGAAGGAAATTAAGGAACAGGAGAACCGCGTGGCGTTGACGCCCTCGGCGGCTTATCAGCTCATCCAGCGCGGGCATCGCGTGCTCGTGGAGCGCGACGCCGGCACGGGCGCGGGATTTCCCGACGCCGATTACGAAGCTGTGGGCGCGACGATGGTCGCCACGCACGCCGAGACGTTTGCGCAGGGCGAATTGATCGTGAAGGTCAAGGAGCCGCTGCCTTCCGAGTACGCGCTGATGCGGCGCGGGCAGATTCTTTTCACCTACTTGCACCTCGCGGCGGGTCGCGGACTGACTGAGGCATTGATGAAATCCGGCGTCACGGCGCTGGCCTACGAAACTATCGAGGTGAACCGGCGGCTGCCGCTGCTGGAGCCGATGAGCGAAATCGCCGGGCGCATGTCCGTGCTGGTTGGCGGCTACTTTCTCGCGAAGCACGCCGGCGGCAGCGGCACGTTGCTCGGCGGCGTGCCGGGCGTGCTGCCGGGCCGCGTCGTCGTGATCGGCGGCGGTGTCGCAGGCATCAATGCCGCGCGCATGGCCACGGGACTCGGCGCGGACGTGACGATTCTGGATGTGGATTTGGAGCGCATGAGGTTCCTCGACATCACGCTGCACACCGCGCACACGCTTTACTCGAACGAATCGCACCTGATGGAACTCATGCCCAACGTGGACCTGCTCATCGGCGCGGTGCTCGTGCCGGGAGCGAAAGCGCCGAAGCTCATCAGTCGCGCCATGCTGCGCCGCATGAAGCCGGGCAGCGTGCTCGTGGACATCGCGGTGGACCAGGGCGGCTGCGCCGAGACCACGCGCCCCACGACGCATCACGAGCCGGTGTTCACTGAAGAGGGCGTGCTGCATTACTGCGTCGCGAACATGCCGGGCGCGTATGCCCGCACCGCCACCCAGGCGCTGATCAACGTCACGCACCGCTACATCGAATTGCTCGCCGACCACGGACTCGCCGAGGCGTGCCAGCGCCAGCCCGCGCTCGTCAGCGGCATCAATGTGATGGATGGACTGCTGACCAGCCGCGTGGTGGCCGAGGCGCACGGGCTGCCGTTCACGCCCGCGCCGCTGTGATTTTCCAGATGAATTCAAAACGGAAAAAGTTCCCGCAGATTCAGGAAAGCCACCGATGGATTTTTTCATCTGCGGCTTTTCTGAATCTGCGGGACAGCTTTGGCCCCTTCTTTGGTTAAACTTTCCCGATTCACAAAATCATTCATGAACTCCACCTTCACCCAGCATCTCCAAACGCAACTCGCCGACATTCGCGCGGCGGGCACTTACAAACGCGAGCGCGTGATCATGACACCGCAAGGCACGACCATCCGCGTGGCTGATGGCAAGCCCGTGCTGAACCTGTGCGCGAACAACTATCTCGGACTCGCGCAGCATCCCGCCGTCGCCACCGCCGCGAAGGCCGCGATTGATCAATGGGGCTACGGCTGCGCCAGCGTGCGTTTCATCTGCGGCACGCAGGGTGTTCACAAACAACTCGAACAGAAACTCAGCGAATTTCTTGGCACCGAAGACACGATTCTCTACGGCTCGTGCTTCGATGCGAACGGCGGCTTGTTCGAGACGTTGCTCGGTGCGGAAGATGCGATCATTTCCGACGAGCTGAACCACGCGAGCATCATTGACGGCGTGCGGCTCTGCAAAGCGGCGCGCTTCCGCTACGCGAACAGCAACATGGCGGACCTCGAAGCGAAGTTGCAGGAGGCGAGCGGCGCACGCTTCAAGATGATCGCGACGGACGGCGTGTTCTCGATGGATGGTTACGTCGCGAATCTTTCCGCCATCTGCGATCTCGCGGACCAATACGGCGCGCTCGTCATGGTCGATGATTCGCACGCCGTCGGTTTCATGGGCGCGCGCGGGCGCGGCACGCACGAGCACTGTGGCGTGATGTCGCGCGTGGATGTCATCACCGGCACGCTGGGCAAGGCGCTCGGCGGCGCGAGCGGCGGCTACACCAGCGGGCGCAGGGAAATCATCGAGCTGCTGCGGCAGCGTTCGCGCCCGTATCTCTTCAGCA
>JANOAY010000561.1:0-14526 GCA_031411375.1 Pedosphaera sp.
CCGCGCCGGCCTTGGCCGGGTCCACGCGGTGCAGTTGGATCGAGCGCAACGTCGAGTGCAGCGCCACGTTCACCGGCTGCACCTTGGGGAAGTCGCGGTAGTTCAAGACCAGCTTCTGGAAGAAATCCTGCAACGGCTCCACGACCAGCCCGGCGGCGTGGTTGCGCGTGACGAAGTTGCGGATCGGATCGGCGAACACGCCGTCGTTCGCGCCGATTTGCACGAAGAAGAAATCCGGCGAACGGCGCAGCCGTTTGTAGAGCAGCGGCTCGAAGAAATCCACCTGGTCGAAACGGTCCACGCGATAGCCGAAGCGCCGCAGCGTCAAGTTCAAGGCCGCGAAGCCGCCGCCGGAGATTTTTTTGAGGAGGGATTTTTTCATGCCGCCGGGATCGTTTTCTTCCGCGCCAGCACCGTCCAGCCGAGGGTGATTTGCGCGTTGCCGCGCCAGGCGTCGAGGGCGAGCAGCGCGCGGTTCCACAGCCGCCGCTGCCAGCGGAAGCGGAAGTATTGCGGCATGACGTGCAGCGTGACCTGTCCCCACAGCGCCCACACGCCGCCGCGCGGGTACAGCGCCTCGACTTCAAAACCGCTCTGCGCGATGAGCCACCGCAGCCCGTGCTCAGGGTAGCGATAAAAATCAAAGGGCAGCTCGTGCGCCGGCCAGTACATCGGCGTCGAGAGCAGCACGCGCCCGCCGGGGCGCAGCACGCGATGAAACTCCCGCCACGTCGCGAGCGGATCCGGGACGTGCTCCAAAACTTCCGTGCAAAGAATCGAGTCGAAGGATTCCGCCGCCACCGGCAGTTGCCCGGCGGAGGAGAGAAAATCCACGGGGCCGCGCGCGCCGCTGTAATCGCAGTTCACCTTGCGCCGCACCTTCGGAAAACAGGCGCGATACGGATCGGAACCAGAGCCGACATCGAGCAGGTCGCCTGCAAGTTTTGCTCCGCAGAGCGCAATGCTGCGCTCGATCAAACTTGTCCCGATGAAGGCGAAGTCGGCGGGGTCGCGCCAGACCGGAGCGTGGAACGGCGGCGCCTGATGCAGTTCGTGCAGCTCGGCGCGCAGATGGGAAAGCGGCGCGGCGCTCATGGCTTGCGATACGCGTGGTAAAGGCTCAGGCCCCGGTGCGGGAAATAATGGCGGCACCCGAGCTTGCGATACAGCCCGGTGACGAGCGCGGGCAGCCACGCGCCGCCGGGATGCGGACGCCGCCCGATGGCGGGCGCGAGGCGGTTGTGCGCGAGCCAGAATTCGTTCATCGGGCGCCCGTGCAGTTCATCCGCGCCCCGCGCCGCCACGACCAGTCCGCAGGCCGCGCCCAGCTGATCCAGATCGCGCGCGCGCCAGCGGCTGACGTGATGCGGCGGCATGTTCGCCGGATCAAAGGGCAGCAGGACGTGCATCCCGTCGTTGTTCGGCACGGCCACGATGAGCAGCCCGCCGGGCTTGACCAGCCGCGCCGCTGATTGCAGAAAAGCCACGGGCGCGGGGACGTGCTCCACCACTTGGAAAAGCGTGAGCAGTTCCACGCCGCCATCGAGTTCGGCGGGCGTCACGTCCTCCAGACGCCGCTGCAAGACGCGATGGCCTTTGCCCGCCGCGACCGCCGCCGCGTGCGCGTTCAATTCCAGCGCGTGCGTCGTGAGACCGTCCGCGCGGGCCAGATCGAGGAACGCGCCGTCGCCGCCGCCCACGTCGAGCACGGTTTTGAGTTTTTCCCGGCGCGCGAAATCGAGGGCGAAAGCAAACTCCGGGCGCTGCTTCACGTAATAGCTGCCGCGTTCGAGCGCCTCGTAAAAAGCCCCGCCGCCCGCCAGCGTCGGATCAAAATAGCGAAAGCCACAGGAGCCGCACTCGAACTGGCTGACGGCGCGTTCCGCCGCCAGTCCCGCGAACGCGGACTCGTCCAGCGGCGTGCCGCCCGCCCGCCAGAGCGCGCGCACTTCTGCTCCGCGCAACGTCCACACCGCACCCCGGGGCGCGCCGCCGCACAACAGGCAGCGCGGTTCCGGCACGGCGGAGGGCGCGGAGGGCGGTGTGGTGCGGCTCATTTTGGAGGGCGAGGGTTCAAGCAATGTTTCGCCAGTGCAAGAGGTTTTTCCTCGGCCCGCCGTGGCGCGGCGCAGCCCGACCCGGTGCTTGGAATCGGAGGTGGCGACGACCGCGCGCCTCGGAGCGCCATTGGGCGCCCGCCCCGTGGCCGGGCGGGCGGCGGGCGGAAGTCGGGATGCGTCCCGCGCCCAGGCTCCGCCCAGACAAAGCTTGGAACCAGTCCGCGCGAAAACTACCGTCGCTGCCTGCGGTCGCACGCCGCCCATGCACATGAGCTTTGCCAAACGATTCCTGGACAGCCGTTGGAGCTGGCTCCTCCAACGGGCTGCCCTCCCCGGCCCGCGCCCGGGCGCTGTTCCAAATCCGCCGCGCCACCATGACCACGCCCAAACGGTACCGCGACTTGTGGGACCAATGCCACGACCTGTTTCAACGGCGCGTGCCCGGCGCGCTCGTCGAATGCGGCGTCTGGCGCGGCGGCTCGGCCGGACTCATGGCGCTGGCCGCGCGCCACGCCGGAGAGCCGCGGGCCTTGCACCTGTTTGATTCCTTTGAAGGGCTGCCCGAACCACAGGCCATTGATGAGGCGGCGGCGCATGAGTACAGCGGCGGCCGCAGCTCCGGGGAATTGACACCCATCGCGCGCTGCCAGGCCGGACGCGCGGAGGTGGAGGCCTTTCTCCTCGGCCAGCTCGGGCTGGAGCCTGCGCGGGTGCATTTCCACGTCGGCTGGTTTCAAAACACCGTGCCCGTGGCCGCGCCGCAGATCGCCTCCATCGCGCTGCTCCAGCTGGACGGAGACTGGTACGAGTCCACACAAGTATGCCTGGAGCATTTGTATCCAAAGCTCGCGCCCGGCGGCCTCGTGATTCTCGACGATTACTTCGGGTGGGCCGGCTGCCGCAAAGCCACGGACGAATACCGCCAGCACCACGGCATCACCCAGGAACTGATCCAGATCGATGCGGCGGCGGGCTTCTGGATCAAGCAGTGACGCCCGGCAAAATGGCGGCGGCGCAAAAGCGCATCAGCCAGGAACTGAAAACCTCACGGGCGCGCAGTGAGCTGACACCCGGCACCGGGAGCAGGAGTGATTCCCATTGAACTGTCCAAGCGGTTCAAAATGGCTGCGTCCAGCGACGTTCCTCGCGCGCATGGTCCGAGGAAACTGTTCACGCCGGGTCGGAGACCGGCGCTCCACCAAGTCACTTCAAAACAGCTTCGGCCCGTCCACGATGCCGCGGAGCAGCCGCTTCGCCTTGCGCGGCCAGATGAAGACGGCGACCACCCCGGCGACGACGATGGCGAGCTCCGGGCTGGGCAAGGGCTGGGCCGGCGACGCCCCCGCACCCACTGGTGCAACGGTCGAACTGGATGCTTCCGGCTGGGCCGCTCGGGCCGGAACCTCGTGGCGCGGGAAGCCATCACTCAACTCCGCCACCACCAGGCCACGGCAGGAGGAGGGAGACGAGATGACGGCGGCGGAAGGCGGGCTGATGGTGACAAGCCATTCCGCCAGATTCAGAAAACCAAAACTCTCCGCACCAGATGAATGTTCAAAGGTCAGCATGGAGAAAAACCTTTCCCCAGAATTGTTGAACGGACGTGACTAACAGTTTTGCGCGGCCTGCTTGTTCCGCAGCCGTCGCACGACCTGCGTGCCGCAAAAAATCGCACCGAAGATGAGTCCGGCCCAAGTGGTGGGTTCGGGGACGGCGGTAATTGAAATGTCGTCGAGAACGAATTCATCTCGACTTCCAGTGCCGCCAGCGTCGGCTCCACTCCAACGAAGATAGAAAAAGTCTCCGGCGGCAACAGAAAAGCCTGAAAGCGTGGTGCTGCGATTGTTTGACACCAAACCTAACGCGTCGGCTGCGACCGTGGAGGTGAGATCCAAAGCAGAAACGGCAGTGTAGGCCGAATTGTCTGTGGAATATGAAAAATTAAACGTGTTGGCCCGGGCTTGATCATTTCGGACATACACGACGTAGGACAGATCGAATGAGCCGATTGCTTGGCCCGTGTTGTTTTGAATTCTCAGAGTCAATGTGCCGGGTGCCCAATCAGTTCCGCCGGGTTGAAAACCTAAACCTACATTCCCAGCCCCGACAGTGTAGGCGTACATGCCTCCGGTAGTAACAGCTACGGCGGTTGCACCACGCGTGTAGTCTGTGTTTGCCGTGGTTCTCGTGGCACCAAAAGCCAAAGCACCATCGCTCCATCCCGTTACAGCCCATGAGTCTGAGTCCAACTGACCGGCGGTCGTGGTTGATTGAAATCCAGCTCCTGTGAAAGGGCCGTTATTCACATCAGTGACCGTAGAATCAAAGTTCACAACTTGCGCCGAGCCAAAACCAGTTATGGAAAGCGCTGCAAGGCAGGTGTCAGCTCCGGCAATAACGAGCGCGCAAGCCAAAGCAAAAAAATGGTTCTTCATAACTTGTATTCCATACAAACGGAGTCGGTAGCTCTCAGCATACCTCCAGTCCAAAAACCCGCACCGCACAATGCCGTGACAAATTCGGAACGGTGAGGTCGCGGCTCGTGTTCACGCCCGCTTCCTCCGTCCCAAAAACCAAAACGCTGCCAGCCCCATCCCGACAAACGCATACGTCGAAGGCTCCGGCACCGCCGTGGTCACGTCCGCAAAACTTCCGCCGACCAGCAAGTTATCAAAGACCAGTTCGCCCGGTCGTCCGGTGCCGGTGGTTCCCTGACGGATGCCGAAGGAGTCAATGTTGCCCGAGTAGCTGAACGTATCCGTGGCGGTCGCGCCCAGGCTGCTTTCATCCAGCGGGTTCACCCAGAGCGTGGTCTGGTCCGTGGCGAGGTCGAGGCGGAAA
Source organism: Pedosphaera sp. (assembly GCA_031411375.1). Taxonomy (GTDB): domain Bacteria; phylum Verrucomicrobiota; class Verrucomicrobiia; order Limisphaerales; family SIBH01; genus JANNGC01. The sequence goes on from JANOAY010000561.1 coordinate 4,902, forward strand.
ACCACCTGATAGGTCGTGTTCAGAGCCAGGTCTTGCCCCACCTCAATGCTCGCCGCCGCGTTCCAAGTGCCGTTGCCGACACCGAGACGGTAGAAGCCCGCCGCCGCGCCCGTCGTGGTCGCACCAATGCGGCTGTAAAGCCCGTTGGCGGAGGAACGGATGCTGGCGAAGTAGGAGCCGTCGCTGTCTCCCGCCGTGGGCAGCACCGTGTAGCTGATGGTGAAGGAGCCGTAAATCTTGGAGGAGTTGTCGGTCGCCGGGTTGAAGGTGGTGCTCAACAGGCGAAAAGCATCTTCCCGCGAAGTGGTGTCCACCTGACGGAGAATGGTGCCGCCGTTGGTGATGTTCAGCGGGGCCGTGCCGGAGTTCGGCGTCCAAAGCCCGCCGGAGTTGGCCGTGAGCTGCCCGTCGGGGTAGCTGAAGGTTTCATTGAGCAGCACCTGCGCGGAAAGCGAGGCGGCGGCGGCCAGCAACAGGGCCAGTGGAGAGAGAATTTTTTTCATCGCGAAAGGAGGCCCTGCTGAGTCTGCACCGCGCGCCCGGAACGAAGAGCGGGACAAGAAACCGCCGCTGGGCGGAGTCTTTCAGCAACATAGGTATAGGCCATCATGGTTTGTATGAGTGCGTCCAAATCGCTCCTTGGTCGTCGGGCTGGACGCACTCAATCGGACAAGGTCGCATACCGTGTGCCGCGCACTGATCAGAGGAGGCGTTGTTGGATTGCCCAGAAATTCGCGAAGCGGAAAGTGTGGCGTTGCGGGAGCCTGTTCACTTTGCGCGCGAGTGTTCGTTTCCGAACAACGGAGTTTTAGTCAGGCTGGCGATTTCTTTGTCGGCGCGAGGCGGACACGAAACTGCGGCTCACCGCTCGATGGTGCCTTCGATCTGCCCGTGCGGCTCGTCGGTGGGGACGAAGAGTTCGTTTTTGTTTTCGAGACCGAAGGGCGAAAGGTTGATCAGCAGGCAGTGTTGGTTGGGCATGGCGAGATGAATCTTTTTCACCTCGGGCGCGGCCTGCAACGCCGCTTCGCCCATCTGGAAGAGTGTGACCTGCACGGAGGGGCTGAAGTTTTCCGCGAAGGCTTTGAGCATGGCGTCGAGAATGTTCTGGTTCGCGGCCGCGTAGCTCGCGGGCTTCTTGTCAAACGTCCAGACGGCTTTCAACTTCGTGGCGAAAACGCGGTCGCTGGTCTCCGGCAGCGTGGTGAATTTGTCGCGCAGAAAATCCTCGAAGCCGGACGCGGTGCTCTTGAGCACGAGTAAATCCTCAATGCCCGACTCCACCACCGTGCCGCCGCGCGTGGCGACAACGCGCGCCGTGGGCCGCGCCGCGCCGCGCTCGGTGAAACTGTGCGGATGCGGCTGGCCCGCGATGCTCAGACGCTCCCAGCAATGCTCGGACAAAGTGATCTCGCAACGGTCAACGTGGGCGTAGCTCTGGATGAAATGTTCCGCGAGCGCGACGCCGAACGGCTCCGTCTCCGCGCCGAGCTTTTCTTTCGCGAACACGTTCACGGTGTTCTTCATCGAGTCAGTCGCGACGACGAGCTTGTTGTCCGCCTTCGTGTACGAGGCATCGAAGTCGCCATGCAGCATGACCTGCACGTTGAGTTCCTTGAGCGAATGCTGCGCGCCGTCGCGTGTGACTTTCAGCACGCGGACGTGGGCTTTGCCGTAGAGGTGGTTGGTGAGTTTCATGCGGGGAAATTTTTAACCACGGATGGACATGGATACACACGGATGTGGAAAAGCGGGACTGATAGTGGACGGCAAAACTGGCAATGGCGCGGGTAGGGCGCGGTGTCCTCACCGCGCCGTGCTGGAATCGGAGGTGCGCGCCGTGAACTTACCCACGCCTCACCCCGGCGCGCTGGGGACAGCGTCGCCCTACCAGTCGCAGCAGGCGTCAGCCGCATGAAACAAACTCCATCTCCCCATCCGTGTTTATCCGTGTCCATCCGTGGTTAAAGAGGTTTGTTCAGAGTGAGGACAACGATTCATCCAAACACTCCAGAATGAAATCCGCATCCGCCTGGTTGATGATCATCGGCGGCGCGAAACGAATCGTGTGGCCTTGCAAGCCGCCTTTGCCGAGGAGCAGTCCGAGTTCCTTGCACGTCTCGAGCACCTGCGCGCATTCGGCTTTCGCCGGCTCTTTGGTCGTGCGGTCTTTCACGAGTTCAATGCCGAGCATCAAACCTTTGCCGCGCACGTCGCCGATGATGTTGTGCTTGGCCTTCAGTCTCTCCAACCCAGTCTGGAGATGCGCGCCGATCTTCAGCGAGTTCTCCTGCAAGCCTTCGTTCTCAATCACTTCCAGCACCGCCTTGCCCATCGCGCAGACGACAGGGTTGCCGCCGAAGGTGTTGAAGTGAATGCGCTTGCTCACCACCGCCGCGATCTCCGGCGTGGTCACGACGGCCGCGAGCGGGCAGCCGTTGCCGATGCCCTTCGCCATCGTGACGATGTCCGGCACCACGCCCTGCGTCTCGAAGCCCCAGAAGTGCGTGCCGGTGCGCCCGAAGCCCGCCTGCACTTCATCCGCAATGGTCACGCCGCCCGCCGCGCGGACGTGCGCGTAGGTCTGCTGGAGATAGCCGTCAGGAAACACGATGCAGCCCCCGACGCCTTGAATGGACTCGGCGATGAACGCACCGACCTGCCCCGACGTGGCGTAATCAATCACGCTCTTCACGTCCGCCGCGTATTTCTTACCAGCGTCCTTGTCGTCGCGTCCGTACGGCCCGCGATACGGATCGGGCGCGATGGCATGATGCACACCAAAGCTGTGCGGCACGTTGAACTTCCACGTCGAGTGCGCGGTGAGTCCCATCGTGGACTGGCCGCCGCCGTGGTAGCAGTTGCGCAGCGCGACAACGTCGAAGTTTCCGGTGTAGGCGCGCGCCATCATCAGCGCGAGGTCGTTCGCCTCGGAGCCGGAGTTCACGAAGTAACAGACCTTGAGCGGCGCGGGCATTTTCGAGGTCAGCTTCTCCGCAAACTCCACGATATTCGGGTGCAGATAAATCGTCGTGGAGTGCTGGAGCGTTTCGTTCTGCTTGTTCGCCGCTGCCACAACGTGCGGATGACAATGCCCCACGCTGATGGTCACGATGCCGCCGAGCGCATCGAGATAGCGCCGCCCCTTCTCGTCGAAGATGTATTGCGCCTTCCCCTCCACGAACATGATCGGCTTCTTGTAGTAGAGGAACAGTCCGGGATTCAGCACCTGCTTGCGGCGCGCGAGCACGTCATCAGCGGAGGGGCCGGTGTAGGGCTTCGGTTGGTAATCGAAGGGAGGCAACGCAATCGTCTTCATGCGGAGGATGTTGCACAACCCATGCCAAAAGCAAAGCGCGGCGTAGTGTGGCAGCCGTCCCGGCTGCTACTTGTCCACTGACCGTCTCGGCTGGTGATTCTTCAGTCGGGACGACTAAAGGACGGATGGCAGGCGGGACGCCTGCCCCACTAGGATGGAATGCACCGCCTCACGGCCAGCGCAGGCGGAAGAAGCGCGCCGTATTGGTGGGCGCGACGGGCGCAGTTATGACGTTCGCGTTCGTGGTGAAGGGACCGGGCCAGTTCAACCAGTTCGTCGGCGCAAGCGAGGCGGTGCTTTCGAGGCGGAAGGGCGTCGGCGATTGCGGCCAAGAGAGCGCGGTGTTGGTGGCGGTGAGTTGAATGGCGAGCGACGGCGGCGTCACCGCAACACCGGCGGCGCGCGCGGTCAGTTCCAGATCAAAGCTCACGTCGCTGCTCGTGTTGGTGACTTGATGAATCTCCACGGCCAGCGTGTTCAGCCCGGCGACGAGCAGCGCGGGGTTCAGGGCGTTGGTGAACCACGCGCTTTCGTCGGCGTTGCCGATGGCGGTGAGTGCCCGAGTGGTGAAGAGGATCGTGCCGACGGGCATGTTGCTGCGGACCACTTCCGCACCGTTCAAATACACGACCGCGCCGTCGTCGCGCACAAGGCGCAAGGAAAGGTTCGTGATGCTCGCGGGGTCGGTGACGGTGAAGTTCTGGCGGAAGTAGAAAGTGATCTGTGAACGGTTGCTGATGACGGTGGCCTCGTCGGCGTCGCCGAAGCCTAGTTCGGCGGGGCCGCTGGCCCAGGCGGTGTCGTTGTAGTTGGTCGCGCGCCACGTCGTGCCGAGGTCGGTGCCGAGGTCGTGGAATTTCCATACCGAGCCGGCGGCGATGAAGCGCGCGGTCACTTCGATGGTCACGGGCGCGCTGACGCCGCTCAAGCCGGTGTTGTCGTAGGCGATGGCGAGCAGCGTGCGCGGGCCAGGCGCGGCGTTCGTCCAAGTGAAGTTGAATGGCGCGTTGCTCACGCTGCCGAGGAGCGCGCCGTCCGCGAAGAACTCGACGCGCGTCACGAGGCCGTCGGGATCAGACGCGCTGGCGGAGAGCGCAATGCTCGCGGGCGTGAAATAGTCCGCACCTTCCGCCGGTGATGTGAGTGTGACCGTCGGCGGGTCGTTCACGATCGGCGGTTCGCCAATCATCTCGAAGTCAAACGCCACATCACTGCTCGTGTTCGTGACTTGGTGAATTTCCACGGCAATGACATTCGTGCCGAGCCGCAGCAGCGAAGGCGAGGCGTTGGTCGTGAACCACTGCGTTTCCTCCGCGTTGCCCACGGCGACGAGCGCGCGTGTGGTGGCGGTGATCGCGCCCGCCGGCAGATTGCTGCGCCAGACTTCGTTCGAGTTCAGATAGACCACCGCGCCATCGTCGCGCACGAGGCGCAGCGCGAGGTTCGCCACGCTGGCGAGATTCGTGACCACGAACGAGCGACGGAAGTAGAACGTAATCTGCGCGCGGTTGCTGATGATCGTTGCAGGCAAAACTCCGTTGGCGTCGCCGAAGCCGAGCATGGCCGCGCCGTTCGACCACGCGCTATCGTTGTAATTCGTCCCGCGCCACGCCGTTCCGAGATCGGTACCAAGGTCGTGAAACTTCCAGACCGCCCCGGCGCTGACCAGCACCTGCGGGCGCAGGTCGTTCGTGGTGATGCGAATGGTGCCGTTGATGGCGAGCGGGCCGATGTCCCAGAACAGCCCCGGCGCGAGCATCGGCAAATCGAGCGTGGTGAACGAACCGGCGTAGGTCGGTGCGTTGAAAATCTTGAAGCTGTCGCCGTTGGTCAGCGTGCCGCCGAGGTTGGTCACGGACAACGTACCTCCATAGGTCAGCACCCCACCGACATCGGCGAGGTCTCGTGTGCCGTTGGATTTTTGAATCTCCACTCGCGCCACACCCGCCGCGTTGAACGTCACGTCGCCACGAAAGCGCAGCGTGCCGATGGTGTTCGATCCGGGCGCGAGCCGTCCGTTGATTGTCGTATTGCCACCGACTGTTCCATTGCCGCCGAGCGTGCCCGCCGCGCCGACCGTCACCGCGCCGAGCGCGTTGCTGGCGTTGCCGTTCACGAGCAGCGTGCCGGCGTTCACGAAGGTCTGGCCGCTGTGCGCGATGTTGGTCCCGCTCATCGTCCACGTGCCCGTGCCGGCTTTGATGAAGCCGATGTTGTTGAAGGTGTTGCCGGCGAAGGTCGCGCTCGTGTTCAGGCCGCCGACGCTCCAGTACACGTCCAGGCCATCGTCGCCCGAACCGCCGGACGCGCTGCTGCCTGCCACGCCGCTCAGTTCGCCGATAGAAATCGTCGGCGTGCCACTGGAGACGCGGTTTTGCAAACTCACGTCGTCGGCGAGATTCAGGCGTGCGATCGGGAGGCCTGCCAGATTGTTCACCCGAAAACTGCCGCCGTCGCTGTCGGTGATGACATTGATCTGGCCATTGAACGGAGACCAGTTGCCGTTGAAATCCGTCCGCACATACGGCGTCCAGACGGACAACGTGCCGCCGCCTGACAGCACGCCGGTCATCGTCGAGCGTCCGTCGCAGTCCACACGCGCCGTCGCGCCAGCCGGGACGAAAAACGTGTGGCCGTAGGTGTAGCTGTCCTGCAAGTCGAACAGGCTCAACGTGCCGTTGCTGATTGTGATCAGTCCGCTGCCCACGCCGTAGCGGTTGCCGTTCGCGCCGAGGAGCGCGATGCGACCGTTTTGGATAATCGTGCCGCCGCCATAGCCGTTGCTCGCGCTCAGCGCCAGCCCGCCCGCGCCGAGTTTGCGCAACGCGCCCGCGCCCGTGATGCGCCCGGCGACGGTGACTTGATCGGCAGCGTTGAAAACTTCGAGCGTGTTCGTGCCCGCGTTCAAGGTCATCCCGCGATCCGTGTACGACTCGCCGGTGATGCGGAGCGTGGCGTTGCCGGCCAGCACTAGATTTGTCGGATCGGAACTTGGGTTGCCGAGCGGACTGGGAAAGCCCGTCGCATCAAGTTCCGAAACAATGACCGTGCCGCCGCCGATCACCGTGCGTCCGGTGTAGGCGTTGTTCGGCGTGGAAATCGTGAGCGTGCCGGCGTTCGATTTCATCAGGCTGGCCGCGCCGATGATCGCGCCGCTGCCGCTGAAGGTGTAGTTGCTCGTGCTGTCCACGATCACGTTCGACGCGAGCAGCGAGCCGGTGAGAACGACGTTGAGATTGGACGCGCCACTGTTGTCGAAGCGCACGGTGTCGAGCGGCACGAACACGTCTTTCGCCACGCCGTTGAGCCAGTTGGCAGTCGTCACCAAATCCCAGGCGTTGCCATTCAGTCCACCGGTCCACGTCAGTGTCGCGGGTGGACGCGTGGCGCGGACGACGAGCGCGATCTGGCCGGGCAGATTGGTGAAGGTCACGGGCAAGCCTTCGAGGCCGGAAACGCGCAGCGTGCTCACGCTGCCGGTCAGCGTGCCGGAGTAATTGATCAGCGGATACACGCCGGGCGGCAAGGTGGCGTTGAGCTTGCGGATGACGAAGGTGTTCGTGCCTTGCAGCGTGACGTTGCCGGCGACATTCACGAGATCATTGGTTTTCGTTGTGCCGCTCGCGTCGTCGGACAAATCGAAATTGTTCAACGTGAGTCCGCGCAGGGTGCTCACGCTGCCGGTCAGCGTGCCGGAATAATTGATCAGCGGATACACGCCGGGCGGCAGCGTGGCGTTGAGTTTGCGGATGACGAACGTGTTCGTGCCTTGCAGCGTGACACTGCCGCCGACGTTCACGAGGTCGTTGGTCTTCGTCGCGCCGCTCGCATCGTCGGACAAATCAAAATCGTTCAGCGTGAGTCCGCGCAGCGTGAGGTTCGTCGCGAGCGTGAGCGTGGCGGGCGCATTCGTGCCTGCGCCCGGAGACAGTCCCGCGCCTGGTTCGAGCGTCACCGCCGCACCGACGGTTCCTCGGCCGCCGAGCCGTCCGTCGAGCCACACGCCGCCGCGCACGGTCACGGGACTGTTCGGCAACGCGCCGTTCACGACGAGCGCGCCTTCCGTGATGAGCGTCGCGCCGGTGTAGCTGTTCGTGCCGTTGAGAACCAACTGCCCCGCCCCGACCTTGGTGAGTTTCATCGTGCCGTCGAGCGAGCCGCTGCCGGCGAACGTGAAGTTCTTCGGCGAGTACACCGTGACCGCGCCGGGCGCCAGCACGCCGGTGAGATTGATCGCCGCGTGATTCGAGCCGGTGAGATCGAACAGCACCGTGTCGCCGGAGTTAAACGCGACGGGCACCGTGTTCGACACCCAGAGATTGTTCGTGAACCAGTTCGCCGTCGCGCCCGCATCCCAGTTGTTCGCGCCGCCGCCGCGCCAGACCAGACGCGCGTTCGAGAACGGCGCGGGCGGCGGCGGCGTCATGCCGTGGCCCAGATAATAGTCCACGTAGCTCGATTGCACGTAGCCTTTCGTCGTGGTCTGGCCGCGATACTGCGCGTTGTGCATGAGCGTGTAGAGGCGGTTGGTCGCGGAAATTTTCGTGGTGTAGATGCGCAGCTCGGAGTTGTCGTTCGCCACGCAGAGCAGTTCCTCGCGCCAGTCGCCGAAGAGGTCGCCCCAGAACGCGGGCCGCCCGCCGTAAGCCTGATACACGCCCGGCGGCGTCTCGTCGTAAATGGTGTAGAGGCGCGAGAGCGTGCCGGGATTGCCGAGGTTGAAACGGTCAATCGTCGGACTCTCACCGCTGCTGCCCGGCACGCCGATGAACTCGCGATGCACGCTCGCGTCCCACCAGATCGTCTCCGGCGGAAACGGCCCGTCAGGAAAAATCTCCACGCCCTTCGCGTTGAAGACGCCGGGCTGGGTGGAAAACATTTCGTAGCCCTGGTGCGCCGGATCAAAATCAGAAATCACGCCGCGCCCCACGTCCACCACGCCGCCCGCGTACCACTTCTTGAGGTAACCGCCCGTGCCCGCGTCGAACAGCGCGGTGGCTAGTCCGCTCGGGTTGTTCTGCTGAATGATGAACGTCTCCAACCCCGCGCGCTCCGGATCAATGTCCGTGATGTGGAAGCGGTCGCCGTGCGTGACCTCGGCGAGACTGAACATCGGCACGCCGTTGTCATTCAGCGCGTAGCCGATGTCCATGAACTCGTCCTTGCCGTCGTGGTCCGGATCGCCGACGCGAATCTGGTGGCCTTCGGGCGAGTGATAGTTCTGATCGTTCCACGACCAGCGTTGCGTAAGCGCGCCGCCGCGATAATCCCAGACCGTGACGAGTCCTTGAAAACCGTTGTCACCCCCGTTGCTGTCGCGGCGGTTCTTCGCTTCGAGCAAGACCGAGGGGCGCTGACCGTCGGGATAGAAGATCGCCATGTGTCCCTGAATTGGGCCGTCAGCGATGAAGGGATTCGGGATCGTGGCGCGGGCCATCTCCACGCCGGTCAGGCCGTTGAGGATGGAGAGGAACTGCACGTTGTTGTTCGCGCCGGCGGTGACGGTCACGCCGTTGGCGAAGACCACGCCGTTCGCCGTGCGGACGATCACTTCCGCGCGGCCGTCGCCGTCGAGGTCATACACCGTGAGGTTGTCGCCGTGGCCGATGCCGATGGTCGAGGAGCCGGGTTCGATGTTGTAGTGGTTGGTGCTGTTGTAGCCCATGTTCATGCGCCAGAGGAACGTGCCGTCGCGCTTGTAGGCTTCGACAAACTGACGGCGCTCGGAGTTGTTGTCGTCGTAGCGGTCCACCACGAAATCGTATTCGCCATCGCCATCGAGATCGCCGACCCAGCAGAACTTTACCTTGTGCGCGCCATCCGGCGTTGCTTGGAGCGGCACGGGAATATACTGGCGCGTGACCGCATTCGTCGGCAGCACGAACGGCGCGTTCGACGGATGCGCGAAGGTGTCCGCGCCCTCGACGCCGCCGAGCACGGGGCGCACCGAATAGGCGTAGCTCGTGGTGCTGAGACCACCCGGCGTGTCGAGATAGTCGGTGGTGTTGGTGAGCGGCAAGGTGTTGATCTTCACCGCCGCGCCGCCATTCGCCGCGCGATACAAGTTGAACGCCACATCTTCCTGATCATTTCCCAACAAGCGCCAGCCGACATAAACCTGGGTGCTGTTCGCACGCACCGCGACCACGCCGCGACCGAGCTTCTCCATCTGCCGCTGGGCTTGGACGGGCGACGTGAGCGCGAAGAAAAGTGCCGCGAACAAAAGGAAACCCGTGATGCGAGACGCGGCGGAGCGCCGGTCTCCGACCCGGCTCGGTGCGTTCGGATCAACACGCCGGGTCGGAG
>JANOAY010000562.1:0-2731 GCA_031411375.1 Pedosphaera sp.
CTCCGCGCCTGGAGCAGGCGCGCAGGGAGGGCGGAACGCTGGCGTTCAACTTCGAGGCGCTGGCCCTGCGTCATTACCGTATCGAGCATCGCGCCGGGCTTGATGCCGGCACCTGGCAGACTTGGACGAACTTGCCGCTGACCGAAACGCACGGCCCGGTCGCCGTGACCGTTCCGTTTTCCGCCGCGCCGCAATTTTACCGCGTGGTCTTGGAGCCGTAGGCGCGGGCCAAGAGGGCAAAACTTCCTCGACAGATTCCTCCGCGCTCCGAATCTTCGGCGCGTGAACTCCCGAACACTTTTCCTCGCACTGACGTTCGCCTGCGCCGCGCTCGCGCACGCCGCCGCGCCCGCGCGTCCAAACATTCTCTTCATCATGACGGACGACCACGCCGCGCACGCCATCAGCGCCTACGGCAGCGTGGTGAACCAGACGCCGCACCTCGACCGCCTCGCAAAGGAGGGGATGCGCTTCGACCGCTGCTTCGTGGTGAATTCCATTTGCACGCCGAGCCGCGCGACGATTCTCACCGGCAAATACAGTCACAAGAACGGCACGCCGGTCTTCAATCGCTTCGATGGTTCGCAGCCCACCGTCGCGAAGTATCTGCAAGCCGCCGGTTATTACACCGGCATGATCGGCAAGTGGCATCTCGGCAGCGACCCCACGGGCTTCGACCAGTGGGCCGTGCTGCCGGGGCAGGGGCTGTATCACGACCCGGCGCTGCTCACGCCGGAGGGCCGCGTGGTGGCGCGCGGTTACGCGAGCGATGTCATCACCGACCTCTCGATTGATTTCCTGAAGAACCGCCCGAAGGACAAACCGTTCTTCCTCATGTCGCATCACAAGGCGCCGCATCGCCCGTGGGAACCGTCGGAGAAACACAAGGCGATGTTCGCGAACAAAGTCATCCCCGAGCCAGCCACGCTCCGGGACGACTACCGCACGCGCACCGATGCGCTGCGCGAGAACCAGCAGCGCGTGTTCGACGACCTGACGCGGCGCGATTTGAAACTGGAACCGCCGGCGGCACTGACCGGCCAGCCGCGCAACCAATGGCTGAACCAGAAACCCACGGAAGTGGAACTCGTGGCGGATGGGAAAACTAACGTGCTGCGCGGCGACGAATTGAACCGCTGGAAGTATCAGCGCTACATGCAGGACTACCTCGCCTGCGTCCAGTCCGTGGACGACAACGTGGGCCGCGTGCTGGATTGGCTCGACGCCAACGGCCTGCGCGAGAACACGCTGGTCATCTACACGAGCGACCAGGGCTTCTTCCTCGGCGAACACGGCATGTACGACAAGCGGTTCATGTACGAGGAGTCGTTGAAGATGCCGTTCCTCGTGCGCTGGCCCGCGCTCATCAAGCCGCGCTCGGTGCAGACGGAAATGATTATCAACACCGACTTCGCCCCGACCTTCATGGAACTCGCGGGCCTGCCCGTGCCTGCGGACATGCAGGGGAAGAGCATTCTTCCGCTGCTCAAGGGCAAGCACCCGTGGGGCTGGCGCGAGAGCATGTACTACCGCTACTACCACGACCCCGGCGACCACCAGACCGCCGCGCACTACGGCGTCCGCACGCTCACGCACAAGCTGATCTACTACTGGAAAAAAGATCAGTGGGAACTCTACGACCTCAAGCGCGACCCGCACGAGTTGCGGAACATCTACGAAGACCCCGCGCAGAAGGGGACGATTGCAAAACTAAAAAAAGAACTCGCGCGACTGAAGACGGAGTTGCAGGACAACGACGAGTTCGCGAACGAGCAGCCCACGAACGGCGTGGACCCCGGCCCGGCGCAGCGCAACGCGACGACGCGATAGCAGGCGCATGGAGCGCGGCATTTATGCCGCTTCAACGTGGACCGTTCTTCGGTGTTCCAAGTGCTTCGGACTTGCGAACAGTGAAGCGGCGTGAACGCCGCGCCCCGCTCCGTTTGTCTCTTGGCTTGAGAATTGCCTGCGCCCCGCTTTAATCAGGATTGCCACCCAGCGAGCCTAAGTGCGAACCAAGACGATCTCGCGGGGCGGCGAACCCAAACGCGCGCATGAAAAACTCAAAACGGTTCCCTCGTTTCCTCGCCGGTGTTCTTGGCCTCGCCAGCGTGGCTCTGCTCCACGCCGCCGCCCCGCCCGCCGCCACGTCCATTCGTTTCACGGGCACGGATTTTGAGGGGCGCTCCACGTACCGGCTGGAGTGGGACGCGGAATCGAATCTCGTCTATCGCGTGCAATCACGCGCCGGGCTGGAGGCGGACGCGCCGTGGACGACTTACGATCTCGTGCGGGCCACGGGGCCGCGCGCGTCATTTGATGCCGTCACCGCGCAAGGCGTGCCGCCGGTGGCGGGTGCGCGCGGGTTCTTTCAAGTGCTCCAGCCGCAGCCCGAGGTTTTCCGCATTGAACCGGCGGTCATTGGCACGAACGGCGGGCTGATGCACCTCTTCGGCCAGCTTCTCGGCACGAACCTGACCGCGCGCGCCGGCTCAGTCGTCTGGACGGTGACGCCCACGCCCGTCGTGGACAAATACGACTTCACCATCACCGCCGGAGTGTTGCCGCCGGGCCGGTATGATCTGGAACTGCTCGAAGGCACGAACGTCGTCGCGCGGGCGGATAAATTTTTCTCGGTGACGGGCGAGCCTTCACCCGTCGGCGAGAGCGCGGGCGGTTACGGACGAATGCTTGAAGTGCCGGAGGAACCGCCGGCCAGTCCCTACACGCC
>JANOAY010000563.1:0-3975 GCA_031411375.1 Pedosphaera sp.
CACGCCGCACCGATCTCGGGCACAGGGATGGATGGACTGGCCGGTGAAGCTACGAGTTGAGGCGATTGAACTGGAAGCGGTGCAACGTCGGTGCTGGGAGAATTTACTGCGGGCGTGACGACGAGCGTGCTGGTGGAGTCCCGATTAAACCACAGCCACACGCCCAACACGATCAGCGCATTGACCAACAGCACGCCGGACAGGCCCAGAATGATCGTGCGAGCCCGCATGACCCACTCACGCCGCCACTGCGTCCGCCATCTTCGGCACCTCGGCGAGAATCTGCCGGATGATGTGGTCGGTGGTGATGCCCTCGGCTTCGGCCTCGAAGTTCAGAATCAAACGATGGCGCAGAGTGGCAGGGGCGGCGGCCTGAATGTCCTCGAAGCTGACGTTGAAACGTCCCTCGGTAAGCGCGCGGACTTTGCCGGCGAGGATGAGCGACTGCGCGCCGCGCGGACTGCTGCCGAAGCGCAGGTATTGGTTCGTGATGCTGACCGCCGTTTCCGTCTTTGGATGCGTGGCGAGCACGAGGCGCACGGCGTAGTCCTTCACATGCGACGCGACGGGCACCTGCCGCACGAGCTTCTGCAACTCCGCCAGCGTCGCGCCGTCGCACACCTTGTTCACGGTCACGCGCTGGTTCTCGGTGGTGCGCGTGATCACTTCGGTGAGGTCCGCCGCGTTTGGATAACCGACGACGAGTTTGAAGAAGAAGCGATCCAGTTGCGCCTCGGGCAGCGGATACGTTCCCTCCTGGTCAATCGGGTTCTGCGTCGCGAGCACGAAAAACGGCTCGACCAGTTTGCGGATTTGTCCGCCCGCCGTGACGCTCTTTTCCTGCATCGCTTCGAGCATCGCGGACTGGGTCTTGGGCGTGGCGCGGTTGATTTCGTCGGCGAGGATGATGTGCGCGAAAATCGGCCCGCGCTGGAACTCGAACTCGCGCCGGCCATCCGCAGTTTCCATGACCATGTTCGTGCCGAGAATGTCCGCCGGCATCAGGTCGGGCGTGAACTGGATGCGGTTGAACGACAGTTCCAGCACCTCGCTCAGCGTGCGCACGAGCAGCGTCTTGCCGAGGCCCGGCACGCCTTCAAGCAACACATGCCCGCCCGCGAAGATGGCGATGAGCGTGCCATCCACGATGTCGGTGTGCCCGACGATGACCTTGCCAATCTCGTCGTGAAGCGCGGTGAAACTTTGGCGGAAGGAGGCGATTTGTTGCTCGGTGTTCATGATGCGAACACGAGATGAACATGGATGGACAAGGATTTCAACTGCGCTACGCAACTGCGGAATTAAACTGGCCCAGAGCGTGTTGTTGAGCGAGAAACAGTCCATGTGTGGCAAACGACATTTCACTGCGGGGAACTCACGCTGTTTCAGATTCGCAGTCGGATTGGTGATGCTTGCGATGGCAAGCTCGTCTCAGGCGCTACACACGAATTTCCTCAACGATTGCTCCAACACTCTGGCGGGTGCTTACACCCTGCTGTCCAACAGCCCTTCACCAACGCGCCAAGAACAGCGTGAGGCTCGAACGATTTCGCGCGCACTGAAGGAATTTCGAAAACCGTCTGCTTCGGTGGCCATGGACTGCGGTTTGTTCGCAGCCGCTACCGCGCGACTCGGCGCATTGGCGCTCACTCCGGAGTTTCTGCCTCCCCTGACGAATGCGCTGGCTGCGTTTGTCGGGGAAGCACAGGCGGAAATCAACCTCACCACAGACCGCATCTCTGCGCTGAACGACTTTGTCCGAGCAAAGAAGCTGGCGAGCAATCAACTCGCCCAAGCTCAAACTGCACTCAATTCCATAAATCCGCTTACCGACGTGCGGCGTGGAACTCGCATCGGATGGCGGACCTTTTTGAAAATCGCGAAAGCCAACAGGCTGGCAGCCATCGCTGAAATGCACCCCGGTTTTGCGCCAGACTCACTATTCGAGATGAGGATAAGCTACCGCGTGGCCCACGGTCCCTATGGCTTTTATGGTTTTACCAACTCAACACAATACGAGCAGACGGAAAGTACCGGCGAGCGGACGGCTACGACGGATGAAGGAACCTACACCTACGATCGAACAGGGCTGAATACCGCAAGCTTGGTGCTGAACGGAACGGGAATCACCAACACCATGCGACTGGCCTATCGCTCGCGAACCAATGGTGTTTTCAAAGTCAGGAGCGGAAGTGGGAGGAAAACCCAGTTGGGTACTTTCACAATGGATTGAGCAAGCCGCGGTTCCGATGCGCTACTTCTTCAGGTCATCGAAATAATCCCGTACTGCGCCACGATACGCGCGCGGCACTTGATCCTGGTTCAACGCGCTCTGCGCATCGGTCTGGGCAGCGGTGGCGGCTTCCTCGAATTGAACTTTGCTAGAGCCTTTGATGGACACGCCCTTGAGCGTGATGCTCGGCATCTGGCCGCCGGGGGACATCTGGCCTTTCACCTTGGTCGGTTTGAGCGCCTCGTTGAGCGAGGCATCGCGCTCGGTGATTCCGCGGGAATCCATGTCGGGGCGCTGGATGCCGGAATTGTCCACGGGCGTCTGGCTCACGTCCTGGGGATAGTAAGTCCAGCCCGTCTCGTCTGCCCAGGTGCCGACGCCGCTCGCGCCCATCCCTGCGCCGTCTTTCCAGCCGCGGCCTTTGCAGGCGAAGCAGCCTAACCCATTGCACGTCGAGCATTTGCCGCCGCCTTTGCACTGGCCCCAGCCTTTGCCGGACTGGATGGATTCCTGCGCGCGCTCCAGCATCGCCATCATTTCCGCGAGTTGCTTCGCGTCGGCCATCTGTTGCGCGAGCTTCTCCAATTCCTTCGCAGCCTCGGCGAGCGATTGCGCGGCGTCGGACTTCGACTGTTGTTTCTGTCCGTCGGACGCGCCGGGCTTCTGGCTCTGCTGCATCTGCTTCATGGCCTCTTTCAAATGCTCGGCGACTTTGCCGTATTTGCTCGCGGGGTCTTGGGCCTTCGCCACTTCCTTCAGAATTTCATCCAACTGCTCCTGCTTCATCGCGCCGCTCTTCAATTGCTGAATCATCTTCTGGAGCGTCTGCTGCGCGGCGTCGGTCTGCGCATTCTTCAACTGCTCGGCCAGGTCCTTGCCCATCTGCGCGTTCGCCTGCTGCTGTTGCAGCGACTGCAACTGCTTCGCCATGTCGGAGAGCTTCTGCAAATCCTCGCCCGCCACGTTCATGTTCTTCACGAACTGATCGATGTTGCCCTGCTCCAACGCCTTGAGCGCGTCTTCGAGACTGTCCATCGGCAGGCCCGCCTCCTTCATCTGCTGCGCGAGATTGCCAAGCGTCTGCGCCAGTTGCTCGCGCGCGGCCTTACCTTCGGGAGAATCTTTGTCGGGCAGGTTCGCGGCCTGTTGCTGCGCCTTTGCCAAGTCCTGCTGGAACTTGTCCATCTTCGACGGATCGTTCGCGCCGTTTTGCCCGAGAGATTTTTGCAGCGCATCAATCTGCTTCTGCATCGCGTCCGAACTTTGATTGCCGGAATTATTGCTCTGCTCTTTCGCCGCACGTTCGAGCGGCTTGAGCGCCCCCGCGCGATCCAATTCCTTCGCCTCCTGTGCAATTTTCTCGCGCACGTTCGCGATGTCCTTCAACGCGTCGGCCTTGGTCAGGGAAACTTTCTGAAGCTGCTGGCCCAACTCCTCGATTTTCTCCAACGCCTTCTGCGTCGGCTCCATCGCGGGTGGCTTGGTTTCGATGGCGCGTTTGGCGAGTTCCGTGAGTTGCTTGCCAGCGTCCTTGATGTTCGCCGCGTCCGCCTGCTTCTGCACAAATTGCTTCGAGCGATACTCGGGCACGAAGCCCAGTCCCGCCGCCACGACCAGCAGCAACAGCGCCCAGCGTGTCACGCGCGGCAAATGCAGCGGCAACATCTTCTTCGCGTCCAATCCCTGCGCGTGCTGCGTCGCGTCCGCCACGAGCAACGATTTCCACTCGCCGTTCGCCGGCA
>JANOAY010000564.1:0-1953 GCA_031411375.1 Pedosphaera sp.
TGCGTGAGGTTGCTCACCGTCGCGCCCGCCGCGGGCGTCTGGGCGGTGACGGTCGGCGCGCTGGGGTTGATCAAAGTGTAGCTGAAACCCGAGCTGACGAACGGCTTCACCGGCGCATCAAAGTCCGTGATGCCGTGTCCGCCCGCGAAGGTCACGCTCACCGGGCCGTAGGCGGGCTGCGCGAAGGTCCACGTCCACACGTTGCTCGCGCCGGTGCGCCCGGTCGCGGGCGTGCCGTTGATGAGCAGGTCGGCGGCGTCCACGCCTTGCACGGCCTCGGTGAAGGTGATGGTGATGTTCGTGAGCGCGAAGACGTCGCCGGAGACGGGGTTGAGCGCGGAGATGGCCGGCGGCAGGGCCAGCGGGTCGAGCAGCGTGGCCGTGAGTTCCACGGAGGAGATGAGGTCGCTGCTGTTGATGGTCGAGTTGTGCGCTTGAATCGCGAGCAGGTTCGTTCCTTCGCGCAGGAGCGCGAGCACGCTGTTCGGGAGCGAGACGGCGGTGTATCCGGCCTGGTCGGTGACGTTGGCGGCCGGGGCGTTGAAGGCGAACTCCGTCGGGGCCGCGCCCATGGAAGCGGTGCGGAAAATCTCCACGCCGTTCAGCCAGACGATGACTCCGTCATCAATACGGTGGCGCAGGATGACATTGGTCATGGCCGCCGCGCCGGTGACGTTGAAGGAGTGGCGCTGGAAGAGCGAGAAGTAGCCGTTCACCATGTCGGTCAGCAAGGTGCCGAAGGGGGCGTAATTGACCGGGGTCGGGTTGTCGTCATAGCCAATCGGCGCCACGCCGCTCAACCACGACGAGTCATCAAAATCGTTCGTGCGCCAGAGCGTCGCGGGCGAGGACGCCTCGTTGGTGCCTTTGTGGTAGCGATAGTTTCCGTTCGTCGCCGCCAGCATGACCACCGGGGCCACCAACGTATAATTCCACGTCGCACCCGCGCCCGCGCCGTTGAACGGATTGCTGGACAAGTCCGTGATGCCGTGGCCGCCCGCCCAGGTGATCGCCACCGCGCCAAAGCCCGGCTGCGCGAAAGTGAACGTCCGCACCGCGCCGCTGCCGCTCACGCCCGTGGCCGGGCTGCCATTGACGAGGAAATCTCCGGCGTCCACGCCGGTCACGCTCTCGCTGAACGTGACCTGCACCGAGGTGAGATTGCTCACGCTGGCGCCCGAGGCCGGCGTGCGCGCGATGACCGTGGGCGCGGTGAGATCCACGAGATTGTAGCTCCACACGTTGCTCGACGCCGCGCCGTTGAAGGGCAGGGGAGAGAGGTCCTGATCCACGATGCCGTGGCCGACGGCCCAGGTGATGTTGACGGTGCCGAGCGCGGGCTGCGCGAAGGTGAAGGTGCGGGTCGCGCCGCTGCCGCTCACGCCGGTCGCAGGCGTGCCGTTGACGAGGAAGTCCGCCGCGTCCACGCCGGAGACGGGTTCGCTGAAGGTGACCTGCGCGGAGGTGAGCGAGCCGACCGTGGCCCCCGCCGCCGGCGCCTGCGATTGCACGAAGGGCGCGCCCCCGTTCGTAAAGGAGAGGCCCTGCAAATAATTGGCGACGAGTTCGAGATCGAAACTGAGGTCGCTGCTCGTGCCGACGTTCTGGTGAACTTCCACCGCGATGGTGTTGGCGCCGTTGTTCAGCGCAGCGGTGTTCGTGGTGGAGAAAAACGCGAACTCATCCGTGCCGCCCACCGAGACCAGCGCGTTCGTCAGGTAGCCGATGGGCAGCGGGGCGAGCGGCAGATTGTCGCGGCGAAATTCCGTGCCGTTGATGTACACCACCGCGCCGTCATCGCGCATCAGCCGCAGGGTCAGGTTCGTGATCGCGGCCACGTTCGTGACCGTGAAGGCGCGGCGGAAATAGGTGGTGGGATATTTGTTGTTCGCGTCCGGGCCGAAGCTGAGGAGCGTGGCCTCGGGCCGTCCGTCCGCCGTGTCGCCGTAGCCG
>JANOAY010000565.1:0-9091 GCA_031411375.1 Pedosphaera sp.
GAATATTTTCAGTGTGTTCATCAAAGTGTGCGGATGTGGGTCAGGCTTCCAGCCTGACGGTTCACGGGGCTTCCCAGCCCCGTGTGGCAAGAGCCGGTTCTTATTCGCACCCGCTCTTGCCACACGGGGCTGGGAAGCCCCGTGAACCGTCAGGCTGGAAGCCTGACCCACATCCGCACACTTTGATGAACACACTGAAAATATTCCTCACGACGCTTTGGTTGATCAGCCTGGTCAGTTTTCCCAGCGCATCCTTCGCCGCGCCAGGCGAGGTGGACCTGTCATTCCATCCCGGACAAGGCGTGAACGACTACGTTTATGCCGTGGCGTTTCAGCCGGATGGGAAGGCGATTCTCGGCGGCGTGTTCACGAGTCCCGGCACTTTGATCACGCGCCTGAACACCAATGGCGCGGTGGACACGAACTTCAACGTCGGCACGGGCGCGAACGGCGTGGTCTATGCCGTGGCGGTGCAGTCGAACGGGAAAATCATCGTGGCCGGCTCGTTCACGCGCATCAACGGCGTGACCCGCAACCGCGTCGCGCGCCTGAACAGCGACGGTTCGCTCGACACCAGTTTTGATCCGGGCATCGGGGTGGATGAACGCGTGCGGGCGGTGGCGGTGCTGTCGAATGGAAAGGTGCTCATCGGCGGCGACTTCCTTTCCGTGAGCCAGACGCCGCGCGCGCGCATCGCGCGCCTGAATGCCGACGGCACCCTGGACAGCGGGTTCAATCCGGGCAGCGGCGCTGACCAACCGATCTATTCCGTCGCCGTGCAACCGGCGGACGGCAAGGTGATCGTGAGCGGATACTTTCTGAGCATCAACGGTTCCGATCACGCCTACATCGCGCGGCTGAATGCGAACGGCAGTGTGGATGACAGCTTCACGGCGGGCGCGGACTTCGACGTTGATACGCTGGCCTTGCAGAGCGACGGGCGCATCGTGATTGGCGGCGGGTTCACCGTCGTCAACGGCACGAGCCGTCCCTGCGTCGCGCGGCTGAACGAGGACGGCTCGCTCGACGACAGCTTTAATCCCGGCACCGGTGCGGATCTCCATGTGAACTCCGTAGTCGTGCAGGCGGATGGAAAAATTTTGGCCGGCGGAAACTTCGGGCTGATGAACGGCTTCTCGCGGCCCAACATCGCGCGGCTGAACGAGGACGGCAGCGTGGATCAAACTTTCAATCCGCAGAACGGCACGGACAGTCCGGTGTACTCGGTCGCGCACTTGAACGGGCGCGCGCTGCTGGGCGGCGCGTTCCGGCTGTTCAACGGTCTCGCGCGGAATTACGTCACGCGGCTGAACACCGACGGCAGCGGCGACGAAGGCTTCGTGCCGAACACGGGCGCGGATTATCCGGTGGTGGCCGTGGCGGCTGCGCCGGGCGGGAAAGTTTTGCTCGGCGGCTATTTCACGCGCATCAACGGCGTGAGCCGCAACTACGTCGCGCGGCTGCATGGCGACGGCGCGCTCGACACGAACTTCGTCGCTGGCCTCGGCGCGAACAACCGCGTGGCGACGGTGGTCGCGCTGCCGGACGGACGGGCGCTGATCGGCGGATTGTTCACGACGTTCAACGGCACGAACCGGAGCCGCATCGCGCGGCTGAACGCGGACGGCGGGCTGGACGTGAGTTTCAATCCGGGACTTGGCGGGAATGGCGACGTGCTGGCTGTCGCGCGGGCGGCGGAGGGGAAAGTTTTTGTCGTCGGCGAATTCACCACGATCAACGGCACCAACCGTAACCGCATCGCGCGGCTGAATGCGGAGGGCGGTCTGGATTTGAGCTTCGCGCCCAGTCTCGGCGCGAGCGCGACCGTGCGAACGGTGGCGGTGCAACCGGACGGGAAGGTTTTGCTCGGCGGAGATTTCACGAGCGTGAACGGCACGAATCGCAATCGCATCGCGCGGTTCCATGCCGACGGCTCGTTGGACGTGAGCTTCGATCCAGGAACGGGCGCGAGCGGACCGGTGAACAGTCTCGTGCGGCAGGCGGACGGGAAGGTGATCGTGGGCGGAGAATTCACGAGCGTGAACGGTACGAACCGCAACCGCATCGCGCGGCTGAACGCAGGTGGCGGCGTGGATTTGAGCTTTGCGCCCGGCGTGGGCGCGGATGGAATTGTTTTTTCCGTGGCGTTGCGGGCGGATGGAAAAGTTTTGCTGGGCGGAGATTTCTTCACGGTGGGCGGCGTGCCGCGCGCGCATGTGGCGCTGTTGCACACGAACGGAACTTTGGACGCGGAGTTCAATCCCGGCACCGGCGCGAATGACACCGTGAGCGGCGTGGCGTGGCAGCCGGACGGACAGGCGCTGGCGTGCGGGTTCTTCAATCACTTCAACGGCGTGGGACGCTCGGGCGTAGTGCGACTGGGCGGAACGCTGGTGCGCCCGACGTTGCGGGTGGCGTTGTCGGAAGGCGGCGTGATCACGAGCTGGCCGGCGGCGTTTGCGGATTACGCGCTGGAGTCGGCGGGCGCGACGGCGGGCGGTTGGACGAACGTACCGTCCGCGACCGGCGAAGTCGCGGGGCAGTTCGTGGTGACGAATGGCGCGGCGGCGGGGCGGAAAATTTTTCGGCTGAAGAGTTTGTTTTGAGTCCGGGCGCAGCGCGCACAGCAAGAATCCTGAAAGGATTCTGACAGTCCAGCCCGGCGTAGCGTCGCCGAGACGCAACGCCGGGCTTGCCGTGTGATGACTCAGCAACCCTGCAAGGGTTGAATCGCGGAGCAACGTAACACGGCATTGATGCAACCCTTTCCGCGCTGGAAATATCTTTGGAACATCTCACCCAGGGCGGCTCGTGCTCGCAACCCTGGGCTGAAATATTTTAATCCTTTCAGGATTGGGAAAACACCTGGCCTCGCAGCGCGAGGTTTTCCACCGGGCGCGCTGATAAAATAATTCCGGCTGCAAAAAATTCGCCAGCCTTCGTGCGACCTCACACGACCTCACACGATCTCGCGTTGAACGCGGCGCATCGCGGACGAACAAATTCTGCACGGGAAAAATACTTCGCCGCTGAAAAATGATTTCTTACTCGCGCGCTTTGCGACATATGCCCGCGCCTCATCTTTTTGCTGAACAAAAATCCGGGCGCGGCGCGTGCAGGGAATTCATTGGCACGTCGCACGCTAGAGCATCACGAAGTGCGTGCTGTGTGTGTCGAACCAAATTCCGAACAACTATTGATCCCATGATGAAGTCTCCATTTAGCTTTGGAGCCGTCCTCGCTTTCGGGCGACGGCTTTTCCTCTCGGCGGCGATTCTCGCCGCCGCTTCCTGGCCCCAGGTCGTGCAGGCGCATGATGATGACGATTTGTCCATCATCCCTCCGGGCCAGTCCGGCGTGTTTCCCTACACGAACAACAACCCGACGATTCATGGGAAGATCGGGCCGCTGATCGTGATGCACGCCATGGGCGTTCACAACACGCTGCTCTGGAAGACGAACGATGACGCGCCGAAGATGCTGATGTTCCACCGCCACTCCGGTTACAAGGCGGACGAGGTCGTGAACCCGGACATCATCAATTTTCTGATCGCCAACGCCGACCCGGTCACGGGCAAGAAGGCGTTCTCGGACACCGGCCCGCAGTTCAACGCCTCGTTCCGCCGTTCGTTCAACCAGCTTTGTTACGGCGGCTATCAGATCATCCACGACGTGAGCCAGTCGGTGCCAACGCGCATCCGCGTGGATCAGACGATTGAGAACTGCCAGCTCTGGGACACGGGCCATCCCGACGCCTACAACATTGTGTTCGGCAACCCCAAGTTCGACGTGGCCACGTTGAACAACAGTGATGCGGAAACGAATTTCGCCTCGTTCAAGGACATGGGTCCGTCGCGCGGCCTCTTCTACGACATGTATTGCCCCGGCTTCTGCGTGCTGGAGGACGGACGCGCGATCTTCAACGGCGGCCACGACATGAACAGCCAGAACGGTCTTTACCGCATCCAGGTTTTCGACCCGGACAAGGAAGTCTGGCTCGACCGCAATATCTCGTGCATGAGGGCGCAGTACGGCACGAACGCGAATCCCGCCGATCCGTACGGCGAAAACTATTTCCTGGCGCAGAAGGCGCTCGGCAAGGCGGAGAAGGACATCTTCTTCCCGACCGGCAATTCCATCAGCAACGACTGCAACCCGCACGCGCTGGAGCCTGGCGCCTACTCGAAAACGTATCCGAAGATTCGTCTGATGGGCACGAACGGCACGGTCACGCATCCGGGGCGGCTGCCGTCCGACATGCGTTATGCGCGCTGGTATCCGGGCACGGTCGCGCTGCCGGGGAACAAGATGTACACCTTCGCCGGCTGGGATCGGGACGAGTCGTTTCCGCTCCAGACGATCACGCAAGTGGGCAACGGCACGACGGCGCTGACGAATTTCATCATGAGTTCGCTCTACTCGAACTCCATTCCGCCGAACTGGAAAATCGCCGGCTACCTGCCCTCGGCTGGCAACGTGCCGCAGAACAAAGTCGTGCAGCCTGTGCCGGAAGTTTATGACGGCACCACGGACAGCACGCTGGCGCTGGAGAACGCGCGGCTCTTTCACAGCGCCTGGTACCCGAACAGCCTCGTGGTGCAGACCGGCCCCGGCTCGAACGACTGGAAGGTCGCGGTGCTGGACGGCGACCTGGTGGAAAGCGTGCTCCCGCTCGGCGAACTGAACGGCATCCAGGATCGCAACTTCACCAAGACCTGGGTGGTGGACGTGCAGGGCGCGATGGCCGATCCGAAACGTGAGGAACCCAATGTGCGCGCGGGCAAATGGCTGCAATACGTGGACAAGTCGCCATCGAGCCACTCGCCGTTCTCCGGCAACGCGAACCTCATGGAAATTGATACGCAAGGCCGCGTGCTCACGCACCGCCTCTATCACTTCGGCGGCAGTGATCCGGCCGTGGGCGGCAACGTGCCGTGGATCGAGATGATTGATTTCGCGCCGCTCAGCAAGGTGCGTCTGCCCGGCGATGCCGCCACGCCCGGCCCGAAGTGGGTGCGCCTGGCGAGCACGCTGTATCAGCGCGCGATTCAGAACTACGCCACGCCGCTGCCGGACGGAAACATCGTCCTGCTCGGCGGCAACGGCGGCACCAACGGCGGCATCGAGAACTGGAGCCTGCACTTGCAGATGCTTTACGCCACCAACGAACTCAGCGTGCTGACCAACAGCACGGCCATGATGGCGAAGATGGACAAGTGCCTCGTGCCGCGCGACGAGCACGGCATCAACCAGCTCTTCCCCGACGGCAGCGTTTATTGCGGCGGGCAGAACCGCAACGGCATCGTGCGCTCCGGCAATGAAGCGGCTCCTGGCGGTGACTCCGACCTCGGCGTGAATGTCGGACAGTTCTTCAAGCCGCCATATTTCTTCGACGCGAACACGAACGCCTCGGTGCGCCCGGTCATCACCATCGCGCCAAAGCGCGTGGACTTCGGCGTGGATTACAACATCACCGTGGACGACGCCTCGGAGATCGCCAGCGTGACCATGATTCGCCCCGGCTCCATGTCGCACGCGCTCTCGACGGACCGCCGTTACATCAAGGTGCCCTTCACCGACATCGGATCGAACATGCTGCGTGTGACCGCGCCGGTGCTGCGCGGCACGGCCATCGGCGGCTACTGGTATCTCTTCGTCGTGAAGAAAAACGGCGTGCCGAGCGTGGCGAAAATCATCGTCCTTGGCGACGAAGTGCAAAACCGCGTCGCGCGTGGTTGAACGAAAGATGCTTGGGCCGGACGGGAAATGGTGCTCCGTCCGGCCCTCCTACCGACCGTCAAACTTGAAGAAGCAAAACAAATGGCGTTCTGGATTCACGCTGATCGAACTGCTGGTGGTGATAGCCATCATCGCAATTCTGGCCAGCCTGCTGCTCCCGGCGCTGGCGCGAGTCAAAGGTAAAGCGATGTCCATCAAGTGCCTCAGCCAGTTCAAGCAGCTCGGAATCGCCACGGAGATGTTCTCGCAAGACAATGACGACGACCTGCCCGGCAACCAGCACGACCTGCCCTCGTGGGTCGCGCAGTTCCCGACCTACTTGAGTTCATCAATGACCGACCCGGCGGGCGGCGGCATCTACCGCTGCCCAAGCGAGAAGACGCGCCCCGGCTACACCTGTGCGGTGAATGATTTCCTCACCTACCGTCCGCCGGGCGGCGGCACAAGCTGGCCGGGAATGCCGGACTTCTCGCGCAAGACAGCGGTGCCGAATCCCTCCGAGACGATGTGGATGGGCGAACTGGAAGAGGGCATCCAAAACCAGGATCACTTTCATTTCGTGAACAAGTCCACCGCGATCTCCGGCGACGCGGCGGCGTATTATCCGAACTCCTTTTTCAGCCAGGTGCATGTGCAGCGCCATCTCGGCAGCGCCAATTATCTTTTTGTGGACGGCCATGTGGAATCGCTCGCGTGGACGCGGGTGAAACCCATGCTCCGCCAGGCCGGCTCGCGCTTCGTGAAGCCGGACGGCCATCCCTGAGACCCGGAAACTTTTCCCAAAAAAAATTCCCAACCCTTGAACAACAACACCATGAACAAACGAGTGACACTAACAGGGTGGTTCGGCGCGATCGCGCTGGCCCTGACGACCGGCCATCTGCCCGCGCAATTCAGCCAGGTCAGCGCCGGTGCCGAGAGCACCAACCTGAACGCGAAGCTGATTTTCACCAACGGCGCGAGCTACGCCGCCACGTCCGGCTACTCGCATCTGCTGGTCTATACCATTGTGACCAATTTCAGCGGCACGAACGTGGTCTATAGCACGACGAACCTTCAGTTCTGGTGCCTGTCAAAAACCAACGCGGGCGCACCGGCTGTCGGCTCCTACGTTGTGGCCGAAGTGCTGTCCGTCACCGGCCCGGTCGGCGGCGTGCTAAGTCTCTGGGAGCAGGGCTGGCGCACGCCCACGTATCACTTCCCCGTCGGCGTGCCGCCGGTGGTGAACAGCAACCGCTTCGACGTGAGCGACATCTCGGCAAGCGCAGGGCTGGCGGACGGCGATCCCGTGGGGCGCATTCCGACGCGCCGCTTCACGGCGAACACGGCGGGCGAGTATCTGCTGACCGTGAAACTTCTCGACCTCTCGACCAACACCTCGCTGGCCGGGCCGGTGCATATGGAATCGGACCCGCTCACCATCAAATTCACCACCGGCCTGGACCTGGGCTTCTCGCGCTTCGCGGTCTCGACGAACAACGTGACCAACCGCGTGACCACCATCACCTTCCGCCAGAGCGGCCTGACGAACCTGTTCCTTGACGCGACCACCGACTTGAGCAACTGGTTTGCGCTGCGCGGCCCGTTCACCTCGGCGCCCGCGCTGCACCAAGCCACGGTCTTCGCCTTCACGAACCGGCCTCCGACCAACGCGGTCTTCTACCGCCTGCGCGGCACGGCCCAGACGTTGTGAGCGAACGGGGTTGAACGGCATGGCGAAATATTGGCGCGCGCGGCGACGCTCACCCGGCCGTGGGGCAGGCGTCTCGCCTGCCTCAGTCCGGTGGCCGTCCGGGCTGCCGGTTCTATTTTTCCTGGCCGGCTTTTTTCTCGCGGCGCGCGAACTCTCCGCGCAGCACGTTCACATCAGCGCGGGCGCTTACAATCCGTCGCAGAACGAGCCGCTGCTTTTTGTGGAAGGCTATCTCTACGACACGAACTCTTACTCGGGCGTTTATCCCGCGTGCCTGTTCATGGTGAAGGACGACCCGAACGTCCCCTTCTATCCGGGCCTCTACACCAGCGACGTGTCGTTCACCGCGCGGCCCGCGACCATCTTCACCGGCGGCCCGGCGCTCTACGCGGCCGAGAACGGCACCTACGTGGAGATGATCGTGCGCTCCGTGCAAGGCCCGCCCGGCGGCGTGCTCGGCTTCTGGCAGGAGGACGATGAGTTTGCGCCCACGACTTCGACGCAGATTTTTTCGCTGCCCGTCGGCACGCTCCACGGCACGAACCGTTTCAACCTCACGCAAAGTCCCGAGGAAGGCGGCTGGGACAACGACCCCTACGGCCACGTTCACGGACGCCGCTTCACGATGAACCAGCCCGGCCTCTACATCGTGGGGATGCAGCTCGTGGATACCTCCACCACCGGCGCGAACGGCGGGCCGCATCACAGCCCCTCGCTTACGAACTACTTTTACTTTCAGGCGGGACTGGCCGCGCAACTGCTTTCGAAGAGCAACACCACGGCGCGCGTGCGCTTCGGCCTGCGCGGTTTCAAGGACTACTACCTCGAAGCGAACAACAACTTGAACACGACCAACTGGACGACCGTGCTCTACGAGCGCGGCACCACGCACAGCGATCTCCACACTGTCACCGACACCAACGCCACCAACTCCACGCGCTTCTACCGCGTGCGTGAAGTGCCCATTGAATTTTGAACCTTATGAAAATTGAAATGATTCCCCGACTCCTTCCGTTCGTCACCCGCAGCCTCACCGGCCTGCTCGCCAGTGCCGCCCTCGTCCACGCCGCCGCGCTGCCCGAGCTTGAACCTGACGTCCTCGCCATGATGAAGACCAACACCTCCAGTCTGGTGGAAGTCCGCATCCACTTCGTCGAGCAATGGAAAATCTCGCCCGTGCAAAAGTCCCTCGCGTATTTTTCCATGCTCACCAACGCGACCGGCGACGACCAGCGCAAGCTCGCCCACGCCGCCGTGAAATACGTGGCGAACACCAGCCACGCGCTCACCCAGCAACACCTGTTCAATCCCGAACTGCCGCGCACCGTGCTCAGCGTGCTGATGACCGACACCTTGAAGCGCAGCCCATCCGTGAAACTCCCCGCCCTGCTCCAACTCGCGCGCCTGGAAAATCATCCGCTGCAAGACGAAGCCCGCGATTTGTTGCGCGGCTATCTCGGTCTCGACCACGGCACGAACTGGGTGAAGTGGGAAGAGTCGGTGCAGTTGCGGTTGAAGCTGAATCCGGCGTAACGCGGCAACCGGAGCGCGGACCGCGCGAGTCCGCGCGTTCATGTTCGCGTTTGCCTTCGTTGGCGTATTTTTCCCGTCCCTCTTTGAATCCTGAAAGGATTCAGATAATCCAGCCCAGCGTTGCGT
>JANOAY010000566.1:0-1881 GCA_031411375.1 Pedosphaera sp.
GGAGCCGCCATGAAACTCACCCCCGGCGGATTCGAGTAATCATTCCACAACCGATCCAGCTCCGCGCGATCCGGCGGGCCGTCGTGAACCACGAAGCGGTAGCGCGCGGTGAAGGTTTCGCCCGGCTTGATGGACATGTCGCCAGCTTGCTGCGGCGCGAAGTTGAAGAACGGCTCTGTGGGATGCAGGCGCATCGGCTGCGGCGCGCGGAAGTTCGACGGATGCCCGAGGATGGCAATGCCGGCCTTCGCGCCATCGACCTCGCCCCACATGTCGCACCAGCGACCGGGCGCGGCGTTGCCTTTGATGCGATCCGCTTCGCCGTCGCTGGTGAGGAAGTTCACCTTGTCCTTGCCGTTCCAAGCCCAGTTGCCGCGCAGTCCGATGCCGCCATAGCGATACTCGGGCAGCTCCAGCGCATCGACGGTCGCGCAACGATCCTCCACCGTCACGTCGAAGAACCAATACGTCTGCACGCCGGTTGGCGGAGCGTAGGCCCGGACTTCCCACGTCTCGTTCAATGCCGTCACCGGCGGGTCCGCGAGCAGATCCACCTGGCGCAGGCGCGAGCGGAAGCCGCTGTGGATCGGGCCGCTCCAGGAGGTGTCGAGACCGGCGAACTCCACGCGCCCCTTGCGGTCGCCCATGTTCCAGAAGTCGGGCGTGCGTCCCTGGAACTTCGTGTGCGTCCACGCCCACCAGACGCCGTGATGATGGATGTGGTTCGTCGGAAAATCATCCGTCACCTGCCTCCCCGACGGCGTGAGGATCGGATGCAGGTAGCCGCCGCGCTGGAAGGCCGCCTTGATGTTGTCGCGCGGCAAATCGCCCGCGTCAGCCTGATACTCCATCAGCGGCTTGTTCAAAGCTGCGGATCCAATTTTCAACTTCCTGCCTTCTTTGCGCGCGAACATGACCGGAACGGCGATGCGGGTGTCCGGCAGCAGTTCGTAGGTGGCGGACTGCCCTTGCTTCAAGTCCGCGACGACCCAGCAGACGCGGTTGCTGTCGTCGGTCTGGACCGAGAGAAACTTGCCGCCCAGTCGCGCGCCCTGGATTTTGATCTTCTCCGGCAAGACCATGCTGACCACCGTGCCGCGCCGGTCGAAGGCTCCGGCTTGAACGGTGACTTTGAGCGGTTGCTCCGCAGCGCGAGCGATATGCGCCGCAGGCAAAAGGAGGGCAAGGATCAAGGGGAGACGTTTCATATCCGGCATTTGACGCGGCCCGCCGGACAAGTCAAGAACCCCTGCGGGATCGAGACCCGGGCATGAGTAGCGAGCGCTCGAATCCTCTTGGCGTTCCCGTCGCCACACTGCTAAACACCCGTCACGACATGACGCCGATGCGATGAAAGCCCCGCTGACCAGCTTCGAGTTTCTGCTTCGCCCCCGCACGCTGTCGTTCTGCGCGCTTCTGCTCGTGTTCGTCCTCGTGGGCTGGCTGCACCTGGCGACGCCGCTGCTCTCGGTCCTCTTCTCCTGCTTTGTGCTGGGCAAGATTTGCTGGGCGCTCGGGCGGCTCAAGGTGACGGGGAAGTGGGCGACGATTGCGGTGTTTACCGTGGTGTTGCTGTGCATCGCCTTCGGATTGGGGAAGTTCGTGAAGCGGGCGGTGGTGGCGCTGCCGAACATCGCCTCCATCGTCGTGCCGTCGGTCATCGAGTGGACGCAGTCGCATGACATCGAACTGCCCTTCACTGATTACGAAGACATGAAGAAGCTGCTCATGGACACGGTAAAGGACCAGGCGCACTACATCGCCAACGTGGCGAATTTCGCGAAGGGCGCCACGACGCAGTTCCTTTTCCTCATCATTGGCGTGGTGGTGGCGGTGAGCATCTTCCTCAACGCGCAGATGGATCTCGACCGCGGCCGTTAC
>JANOAY010000567.1:0-3880 GCA_031411375.1 Pedosphaera sp.
AGCAGCGCCAGCGCGTGATCGAAGTTGCCGGTGTTCACCGCGCAGCGCACCGCGCCGAGTTTGAAATCAATGTTCTCCGGCTCAAACGCCAGCGCCTGCTTGTAGGCTCCTTCAGCGGACGAGAAACGGTTCTGGCTCATGTAAGCAAAGCCGAGGAGGCCGAACACTTTGCTGTCGCCACCACCGAGCGCGATGGTGCGCGTGAGCGGTTTGATGGCGGCGTCGTATTGGCCGGTGCGAACCAGCGCGAAGGCGAGATTCTTCTGCGCGCGGCGATAATCAGGAAATTTCGCCAGCGCGGACTCGAAGTATTTGATCGCGTTGGTCAGGTCGTCGTTTTGGAAATAGAGATTGCCGAGCGTGAAATCGAAGACCGGCGTGGTGTCCGGCTTGATCGCCGCCTGAAGCGTGGCCATGGCCTTCGTTGGCGTGCTGTTGGTGAGCAGCGGCACAATCTTCTCGCGATACATCACCTGCTCCTCCGGCTTCATGCGCGGCTCCACGTCTGAAGCGAATCCGTAGCTGCCCATCAGGCGGCGGGCGAAGTCCGGGTCATTCCAGATCGACGCGAGTTCGTGATCCGCTGGCATCGGCGCGAATGTCGCCGGAGCTGTCGCCACCGGCGTGGCGGGCGCGACCTTTTCCTTCTTCGTCGCCGCCGAGAGCGGCAGCGCGAGCAAGGTGAGACTCCAGACCAGCGCGAAAAACGCCGGTGCTGAACACGTCCTTCCCCTCACCCCGGCCCTCTCCCCAGGGGAGTGGGAGAAAGTCAGGCAGCGCTGGCTGACGACGAGTGCGCTTGCATGGACGAGCGCTGCCTGCCGCTCTCCCTCTCCTCTGGGGAGAGGGCCGGGGTGAGGGGAACAGGGCACCCCTTCAGCCTTCACGTTCTGAGAAAACAGTTGGTTCACGTTCATAAAAAGTTGTCAGTTGCTCACTAGCCCGTGGAGACACGGAACCGCATCGGCATCCGCAGATACGTCCGCACCGCCTGGCCGTCCTTCATGCCGGGGCGGAAGCGCCACTTGCGAATGGCGTCGAGCGCGGGCTTCTCAAATTCGGGGCGGGAGGAAGTCTCGACACGCGCGTCTTCCACGCGTCCTTCTTCGCTGAGGAGAAAGATCAGCGTGACCAAGCCTTCGATCTTCGCCTTGCGCAGTTCGGCGGGATACGCGGGCGCGACTTGCGACACCGGCTCGGGGCGCTTCTCCAAATCACCCGCGTCCACAACATCGTCCTTGATCGTCTCCGGCTTGGTCATCTCCTTGAAGTCTCCGAAGCCCGCGAGTCCGCCGCCGCTGCCGCCGACCGTTTCCAGCGACGCATTGAGCGGAATGGCCTGCTGCATCTCGGCGGCGAGTTGCGGCTCGGGTTCCGTCTCCTTGGCTTTTTCTTCGGGCGGCGCGTCCGGCGGTTTGTCCGGCTCAACTTCCGGCGGCAGTTCCGCCACGCTCGCCGTGCGCAAATCCAGCGCGGCTTTCGGCGTGGCGATGATGTGCGAGAACGGCAGGATGCCAAACAGGATGCCCGTGATGCCGACGCCCGCGAGCAAGGCGATGGCCAGGCCGCCGGACTTTTTCTCGTTGTGATAGACCTTGCGCATGACGTCGTGCTTTAGCCTTTCTCCGCCGCCAGGCTCACGTCCTTCGCGCCGCCCAGCTTGGCCGCGTCAATGACCTTGATCAGCGAACTGGAGCGCGCGTTCTCGTCGGTCACGATGACCACCGGCAGCGACTCCTTCACGCAGAGGCGTTTCACCGTGGGCAGCACGCCGTTCATTCCGATTTCGCGTCCGTCGTGGAGAATCCGGCCGTCCGATTTGATCGCGAAGATGATGCTCTTGGATTCGCCCTGGGCCGGGCCGCCGGCCGCCGGCTTGTCCACCTTGAGGCCCGGCTCCTCCATGAAGCTCGTGGTCGAGATGAAGAAGATGAGCAGGAACATGATCACATCAATGAGCGGGATCAGGTTCAACTCCGTCGGCTCGTCCGTCTCACTCAGGCTGCGTCGTCGTTTCATGTCGTTGTGTGATGGGCGAACTGGTCAGCCCTTGTCCGTGGCGAGGCTCACGTCTTTCGCGCCGCCGAGTTTCGCCTCGTCGATCACGCGGATGACCATGCCGGAGAGCGTGTTCACGTCGGACTGAATGACCACCGGCA
Organism: Pedosphaera sp.; assembly: GCA_031411375.1. Taxonomy (GTDB): domain Bacteria; phylum Verrucomicrobiota; class Verrucomicrobiia; order Limisphaerales; family SIBH01; genus JANNGC01. The sequence goes on from JANOAY010000567.1 coordinate 2,160, forward strand.
GTTTCTCCTTCGTGCAGAGGCGGGTCACGGTCGGGCGCACGCCACCGAGGCCGATTTCTTTGCCGCCGTAGGCCACTTTGCCGTCGGCGGTGATCGCGAAGATGATGCTGTTCTTGTCCAACTGCTTCGCGGTCACGGCCTTGGGCTTGTCCACCTTCACGCCCGGCTCCTCGATGAAGCTCGTGGTCGAGATGAAAAAGATGAGCAGGAACATGATCACATCAATGAGCGGAATCAGGTTCAGCTCCGTGTGCTCTTCCGGCTCGCTCAGTTCGCGTCGAAATCTCATGCCAGCACGGGACGAGTGTTCACAGTGCCGGGCGTCGCCGGAGGAGGAGCCGTGGGGCGCGTGATGACGCGGGTCATGCCGCGGAATTCAGGGCGGAAATGGCGCAGAGTCACCCCCTCCAGCCGCGCGACGAACGACACGTATTCATTGCGCCAGCGCTTGGCGACGTGCGCCAGCATGAAGCCGGGAATCGCCACCATCATGCCGGTCTGCGTCGCCACCAGCGCCTCGCTGATGCCCCTGGCGATGATGTCCGAAGTGGAACTGCCGCCTACGCCAATGGCCTTGAAGGTCAGCAACATGCCGCCGACCGTGCCAAGCAATCCGAAGAGCGGCGCGGAAACCACGATGACGTTCAGGAAGGCGATGCGGCGGTCCACGTCAGGAACTTTCGCGGCCTCGACTTCGGCGAAACGTCCCTCGATGTCGGCGAGCGATTGCACTTCATCCTGCGTGTAGCGGATCAGCTCGCGGACATTCTTCGGCGCTGCCTCGGGCTTGCTCACCCAGAGGCGCAAATCCGCGTCCGACGCTTTCGTCAGGCCGCGGTGATACAGCTTCAGCAGCAGGTGGGCCGCCGAGGAATACATGACGATGCCGAGCAGCGCGAGCGCCGGCATCACCCAGCCGCCCGACTCCCAGGCGTGAAACATTTTTTGGAGTGTTTCCATCATAAGGTTCCTTCGGTTGGGAGTGACTGGATCAGGCGAAAGTTTTGTCCTCGTTGGGCACGCCGTTGATGAAGCCGACGGCCGTCTGCTCCATGCTGCCGATGATGCCCTTGCACTTGCGGCTCAGGAACGCGTGCAGGAGCAGCGCGGGAATCGCGACCACCATCCCGGAGGCCGTGGCGATGAGCGCCTCGGAAATGCCGGCGGCCAGCACCTTCGGATCGCCGCTGCCGAAACTGGAAATCAATTTGAACGTCGCGATCATGCCCATGACCGTGCCGAGCAGTCCCATGAGCGGGCCGACCGTGGCGGTGAGCGAGAGGAAGGCGAGGCCGCGTTCGAGCTTGGTGCGCGCCGCGAGCATTTTCTCGTACAGAATTTCCTCGATGTATTCCTTCTTCTCGTCCACATGCTCGACGGCGGTCGCGAGCAAATCCCCGGAGTAGCCGCGAATGCCGCGCGCATGAGCCAAGGCCTTGTCCTGCTGGTTCGCTTCGACATGGCGCAACACCGTCTGCAAATCCTTCTCAGTCGCCAGCCGCACCCGCGAGAACTGGAACCACTTCACGAGCGCGACGAGAATGGACGCGAGGCCCATCGCAATCAGCGGAGCCATCACCCAGCCGCCCGCCGCGACTTTTTCGTAAAGACTTTCGTTGAGCGCCGAGAGCTTGAAGGCGTTGCCCAAAGTAGGATCGAGGACGAGATCTCCGCTGCCGGTCGTGGCGAGCTTGCGGCTGGAAGTGGCAATGGCTTCGTCC
>JANOAY010000568.1:0-3366 GCA_031411375.1 Pedosphaera sp.
CGCTCGGATTCACGAGGCCGGGCAGCGTGGCGAAATCCGCGCCGATGTTCGCGGCGGGCAGCGTCACCACGATGGGCGCCTGCACGAGCAACGTCACCGTCGGATCATTGAGCGCGCCGGTCTTCGGATCGTCGCTGTTCACCGTCGTGATGCCGGTGGCGGAGACGGCCGCTTGGTTGGTGATGCCCTGCAACGTCAGCGGCAACGAGTTGTTGATGGTCACTTCATAAGTGACGGTGACCGATTCGCCTGGCGCGAGATTGCCGAGGTTCAGGTTCGTGACTTGCGCGAACGTGGAAAGTGAACTGAGAACAGTCAGCGCCACCGCCGCCACCCGCTGGGAAATCGAAATCGTTTTCATGGTCTTGGTTTCCTTTCTGGGTGGGTTAGTCGTTGTTCGTGATGACGCCGCGCGCGAACGTGCCGGCTATTACATCTAGGATGACAGATTCGTCGAGTTCGACGAGGGCGTCGTCCGTGGGGTCAATGGTGATGTTGACTGAGGGGTTCGTGCCCGCCGGAATGGTCACGGTGCCTGCGCCCGTGGTCGTGTTGAAAGTGGTGGCCCCGGTCACCACGTAGTCCACGCCCGCGCCGCCAAACTGCGCCGAGCCGGACATGTTGAAGTTCACCACGAGCGCCGCCCCGAAGGTTCCGGTTCGCGTGAGCGTAAAGACCAGGTTGCCGCCGTTCTCGGCTACGGAACCGGGCGACACCGTCACGCCGACACCATGGGCGAAGGCGTTCGCGGCAATGGTGGCTGCGGTGGAAGCCGTCGAAGGAGAGACTTCGGTGTTCCGACCGTCCACATACGCTTGCACCGCCGCCGTGTCCTGCGCTCCGCCCGTGTAACCGGTGATCCGAATCGGATCTTCGAAGCGCTGCCGGAGGCGAATGTCACCGCCCGCCAGCACTCCGCCGAGAGAATGCGTGATGGTATTCGCCAGACCGCCCGCTCCGCCGACGTCCACATCGAGATACGATCCCGCGCCGGAAGGATCGGCCACGCCGGACTGCGCGAGAATGGCGTTCACCGCGTTGAGTGTGCCGTCGAGCTTCATGTCAATGGTGTTGCCGGTGATGACCGTGGAGAGCTTGCTCGCACCATCCTGCCCGCCTTGGATGGCGATGGCGCGCTGCGTGCCCTGATAATTGATGTTGTTGCCGGTGATCGCCGCGTTCAGCGCGCCGCCGCCGGCATTGAAAATGAGGATGCCGTCCGCCGTCCGGTCGTTCCCGACAAAGAACGAGTTGCCACTGATGAACGCATCGAACGTGTAGCCGTTATCCAGCGCCGAACCGAGGAGGCTCAGGACGACAAAGTCCCCCGCGTTCGGACTGCTCAACGTATTGCCCGTGGCCTCCAGGCTCACCCGGCTGTTGTCGCCCGCGCTGGCCGAGAGCTGGTCGTTGTTGCCGCTGGACGTGCAGTTGACCACGCGCAAGTCCATCCGCGCATTGTCGAAAACATCGGCCACGATGCCACCGCTGAAATTGTCCCGCGAACTGGCGTTGGCAAACCGGATCGTCGCGTCCGCCGTGCCGCGAATGCCAAACAGGTAGCCGCTGCCCTTGTTGGCATTGGTCACGCCTCCGCCGGAAACCGTGAGATTCAAAGTGCCCGCCTGCATCTGCAGATTCATGTGGTCGTCGCCACCCGTGGTGTTCGGAACCGCGACCGTGCATTTGATGACGGTGTTGCTGATCACGCTCGTGCCGGACATGTTGAAAAAGTGAATGCCGTCCTCATCGGGTTCGTTGCCCACGTCGGTGATGGAGCTGTTGTTAAAAGTGAAGTTGGCGACGGTGTTGCCGTTGATGCCCATCTCCGCGCCGCCGGTGACATGCACATTGTCCAGCGTGGCCGTGGTCACGCTTTGCAGGTGAACGGCGGCGTTGGGCAGCAGATTGTCGCCCGTGGAAAGACCGGAGTTGTCGGCATCAAGGTCGGTCGTTCCCGCGCTGGTGAAGTTCATGTTCCTCAGCGTGATGTTGGCCGCGCTGATGAAGCTCGCGCCGCGGCCCGTCGTGTTTTGAATCGTGCCGCCACTGCCGACTGTCGTGCCCACACCGGGGACAGTCAGTCCGCCCGCGCCGGTGTTATTCAACACGATGCCACTGCTCGCGCCATTCGCGGCGATGCTCACGAAGTTGAGTCCGCTCGCGCCGATGGTCGTGTTCACCACGCTGAGCGGCACGCCGTTGCCGGAACTGATGAAGTTGCCAGAACCTTGAACGCTGATCGTGCCGCCACCGGTCGCATTGAAACAGGTGCTCGTCGTGTTCGTCAGCGCGAGATTGCCGGGAGTGAAATTGATCGTCGTGCCGGTGTTGTTCACGAGATTCACCGCCGTGTTCGCGCCCGTATTGAAGGTCTTCGTCGTGCCGCTCAACGCGATGGTGCCGCCGCCGCTGTTGTTCTGAATCAGCATTCCGGTGCCGCCGCTGTTGTTCAGGTTGCCCGAGAGCGTCACGCTGCCGCCCGTGCGGTTCTGGATGTCAATCAAGCGGCCCGTGCCGGTGAGCGGCGCGTTGATGTCCACCGTGCCGTTGCCCCCGCTGTTCAGAAACGTCGTGCCGCTGCCGGTGGTGATGGAGTTCCCCGCGCCGCTGATGGTGAGGCCGAGCGTCCCGACGAGCACCACGCCCGGCGCGGTGGTAGTGTCGAGGTCGAGGCCGCCGTTGGAGAAGGTGACGGCCGTGGTCCCGGAGTTGTTGGTCATGGTCAGGGCGGGATTGGCGGCGGTGTTCAACACCTTGCTCGCGCCGCTGAACGTGACGACGGTGTTGGCATTGCTGGAGATGTTGATGCCCGTGCCAGTGGCGATGTTGTGAACCAAGGCTCCGCCCACGCTCACCGAGCCGCCGGTGCGGTTCAAAATTTCCACGAGGCGGCCCGCGCTGTTCTTCGTGATGCTGCCGGGATAGGTAATGGGACCGCCGCTGCCGTTGACGAGGAGGCCGACGCCGACCGGGGCCACGATGTCGCCGCTCGTCGCGCTGAAGGTGCCGCCGCAGCCCACGAGGTTAATGGCCGCGCCCGGGGCATTCGTCGAGCCGAGCGTTTCAAAGGCCACGCCCAGGCCGCCGCTGTTGGTGATGCTGAATGCGCCGCCGGTGCCGACCTTGGAGGATTCGGAAATCGTCAGCAAACCGACTGACCCGCCGAAATAACCCACGCCCGCCGGAGTGTTCCCCACCGTGAGGCCGCGAAGGGTGTTGTTGGCGTTGAGCGTCACGCCGTTACCCGCCACGCTGGTGATGACGGGATCAATTCCTGAGAACGCCGGGATCGCGACGCCTGGAGCCTCCGCGCTGCCCGCTGCAAGCGCCACGCCCAGCGCGTTCGTCACGCCACCGGACGAC
>JANOAY010000569.1:0-2607 GCA_031411375.1 Pedosphaera sp.
GCCGCCATCCTCCATGCGCCGAGGCGGCGAAGTTTGATCTGCTGCGGAAGAATCCGGGCGAAACGGAATGCGCGTTCAGGGCGGGCTGCCGTCACTTCTTCTTCTTCTTCGGCCAGCGGCGCAACCCGTGTTGGAACCAGAGCCGCCAGACCATGAAGATGGCTTCCACGACGATCTTCCCGCGCATCTTCGAGGTGCCTTGCACGCGGTCCATGAAGATGATGGGCGTCTCGCCAATCTTCAGGCCCTGCCGCCAGAGCTTGTGGGAGAGTTCGATCTGGAAGCTGTAGCCATTCGAGCGCACGCCATCGAGGTCGAGACTTTCGAGGGCGCGACGGCGGAAGAGTTTGAAGCCGCCGGTGGGATCGCTCACCGGCATCCCGAGGATCGCGCGCACATACATCCCCGCGCCCATGCTGAGGATGAGGCGCTTGAGCGGCCAGTTGATGACGCGGATGCCATTGCTGTAGCGCGTGCCGATCACGCAGTCGGCGTTCTGTTCCTGCGCGGCCTTGATGAAGTTCGGAATCTCGTCGGGGTTGTGCGAGAAGTCGCCGTCCATCTCCATGATGAAATCGTAGTCGCGGGCCAGCGCCCACTTGAAGCCCGCGATGTAGGCGCGGCCCAGGCCGTCCTTCACTTCGCGATGGAGGACGTGGAGGCCGGGATTGGTTTTCTGGAATTCGTCGGCCATCTGCCCGGTGCCGTCGGGGGAATTGTCATCCACGATGAGCAGCTCGATGCGGCCGGGCTGGGCGAGAACGCGCTGCACCAGCCGGGGCAGGTTGTCGCGTTCGTTGTAAGTCGGAACGATGACGAGCGTTTTCGGTTCCATGAAATTGCCGCGCCCAAGATGCGCCGAGTGCGCGGCGCAAAACAAGGTTGGAGTTCCGCGCGGAAACAACGAGGGATGGCAGGGCGCCGCTGTCCTCAGCGCGCCGAGCCACGACTGCACCCGAACTGCTCACGCCTCACCCCGGCGCGCTGGGGGACAGCGACGCCCGACCAACGTCCGCCTTCATCGCCATCCAATAAGTAAGGAAAGTTTTAAGAAGCTCTCGGGAACTACGTATCACGGCCCGCAGAAGGTCAACCGTGTTTCCCCGATTCCTCCGCCGGTACGGCTGCGGATATGTTCTGACATTACGGCGGGCTACAACTGGTGCGTTCGCATGGCTGAGGGATTACAACGCGCATGGATGCACGGGACTCTGGCAAAAATTTGCCAGCCGGTTCACCAGCCTTATTGTCCGCCGACTCGCTGCCGGCGGTTGCCGGTCGCGGACGGAAAAAACTGTTGATGAAGACGATTCTAGTGCTCGCCAGCCACCCGGGACTCGCCGAGAGCCTGCGCCTCGCGCTCGACCCCGAGCGCTACCGCCTCGTGCATCGGCTGAACCCCGACGAGGCCGAGCCGCTGCTCGAACACGGTCTCGCGCAAGTCGTGGTGCTCGACTCGGAAGTCGTCGAGACGCAGGGCCTCTGGGTCTTCGACAAAATCCGCCGCCGCCTGCCGAACGCGCCGATCATCGTCTTCGCCGAGGAAGGCAAATGGGCCTTGGAGGAAGAAGTTTATGTCGCCGGCGTGAAGCACGTTCTCCGCAAACCGGTGCGCCCGAAAATGTTGGAAATGATTTTGGAGCAGCCGTCCGTCGCGCCGTCCGCCCGTCCGCCGGGCGCGCGGAAAACGTCCGGCGGCGGCACGGAATTCTTCACCGCGCCGCGCCCCGGAAATGAAACCACCTTGCGCGCGCTGCAAAACTGGCGCGACTCCTCCAGCCTCCTCTCGAACTCGCTCAACACCGAGGCGCTGCTCAAACAATTCCTCCTCCGCCTGCGCGAACTGACCGGCGTGAACCGTGCCGCGATTTTCCTCCGCCCGCCCGCCTTCACCGGCGCGGGTTCCACCATCGAAGGCGCGCGCTTCCTGCGCTCCGTGGCGTCCATCGGCCTGTCGAGCGGCGCGCTGGATCAGTTGGAGCTGTCGCTCGAAACGGGCGTCGGCGGCTACGTCTATCATCAGGGCCGCATCCTCTGGCGCGACAGTGCGGAGGCGCAGGGCGATTCGGAGATGGACCGCGAGTTCGGCTTGCTCGGCGCGCAGGTCATCGTGCCGATTCTCGCGCAGCAATCACTGGTCGGCCTCGCCGCCTTTGACGCGCGCATCACCGGCGAACCGTTGTCCAAGGAGGAACTGGAAGTTCTCTTTCACGTCCTCGAAGAAATCGGTCTCGCCGTCCGCAACGTCTGGCATCACGAGCAAATTGTCTCCAACCAGCGGATGCTCACCGACGTGCTGCGGCAGTTCAGCAGCGGCTGCGTGGTCATCGGGCGCGACTTGCAGGTGCTCCATTGCAACGACAGCGCGCGCCGCCTCCTGCTCGGCTCGCGGCGCGAAACGGATTTGCTCTTCAGTGATTTGCCCGTCGTGCTCGGCAGCAAAGTGTATCAGGTGCTCAAGTCCGGCGCGGCGCTGGCACCCTTCCGTTTCCAGCCGGCGGACGGCGCGAAGAATGTCTTCCAAATCTCCATCGTCCCGCTCGCCTCGCGGCCCGGCAGCGCGCCTGATTCCGCGCTCATGGTCGTGGAGGACCGCACGCAGACCGA
>JANOAY010000570.1:0-1747 GCA_031411375.1 Pedosphaera sp.
TCTCGCCTTTGTCCGGCGGCGCGGAGAACGCCCGGTGCGCGCGGAGCCCCGCATCCGCGAGCAGCTTCGCGATATCCGAAACCGCACCGACCGTGGAGAAGCCGTGGTCGGACACGACGAAGAGGTCCGTCTTCTCAAACAGGTTCTTCTCCTTCAGATGCTTGATGACTTCGCCGAGATTTTTGTCGCTGGACTCGATGCCAGCCAGAGCGTTGGGCGCGCCCACGCCCACGTCGTGCTGGGACTTGTCGGGATCGCTCAACCAGAGCAGCGAGTACTTCGGCACGCCGTTTTTCCAGAGGCTGCGAATGAGCGAACGCGTGGTCCACGTGTCCTGCGCGACGTTTGGGATGGCATTGCTGGGCCAGTTTTTGTCGTCGTTCACCTTGGGCAATCCTTCGCCCACGGAGCGCGGGATGGTCTTGCCTTCCCAGAGGAGGACGGATTCTTTTTCGGCCTTGGAATTTTTCCGGTTCGAGCGGTCGTGCAGCAGGGCGACCGGCTTGGTGCCGGCAATGGTGGTGGCGATGCCCTGGTCTTGAAGAATTTCCGCGAGCGTCTCCGCGCCGATGTAATGGCCGTCCGTCAGCATGTCACCGCGCCGCACCGCGTCGAGACCCTCCGTGGCGAAGGTGCCGGTCACGGAAATCTCGGGGCGATACTCGGTGTTCGCGATCACGCGGCTGCGGCCCGGATGCACGCCCGTGGCGAGCGCGGTGCCGTTCACTTCCGTGGAAGAAACGTAAGCGCAATGATGGTTCTTGAAGAAGACGCCGTTCGTCGCGAGCGCGAAGAGGTTCGGACAATACTGCGGCGTGATGAAGTCCGGCCTCATGCCGTCCCAGACCAGCACCACGACGTGCTCGGCGCGTCCGGCGGCGGCGGCGACCGTGGCGAACACGCCTTGGGCGAGGAGAATCAAAACGCAAATGGACTGGAGACTTTGGGCTTTCATTGGGCGCGAAGATGCGAGCGAGGGCGCGGCAATTCCAGAAAATTAGGGCGCGGCCTGGGAACGCTGGCATCCTTGCCGGCGCGAAGGCCGGCCCAGCCAAAAAATCTGAACGCTCTTGCCGCCCGCGCGGTCTTTCTCCATCAATAGGCGCTCAACATGAATACCGGACTGACTGCGATAAACGAAACGGTGACGAAAGCCGGCGCATTCCTGCGCCCGCTCACTTTGGAAATGGGCAAGGTCGTCGTGGGCCAGACTTATTTGGTCGAACGCCTCATCATCGGCCTGCTCGCCAACGGCCACGTCCTGCTCGAAGGCGTGCCGGGTCTGGCGAAAACCTTGTCCGTGAAGTCGCTCGCCACCTGCCTGAGCGTGAAATTTTCCCGCCTGCAATTCACGCCCGACATGCTGCCCGCCGACGTCATCGGCACGCAGGTTTACAACCCACAATCCGGCAGCTTCAGCACGCGCAAGGGACCCGTCTTCGCCAATCTCGTCCTCGCCGACGAAATCAACCGCGCGCCCGCCAAAGTGCAATCCGCCCTGCTCGAAGCCATGCAGGAAAAGCAGGTCACCATCGGCGATCAGACGTTCCCGCTGCCGCGGCCGTTCCTGGTGATGGCCACGCATAATCCCCTGGAGCAGGAGGGCACCTATCCCCTGCCCGAGGCGCAGGTGGACCGCTTCATGTTGAAGCTCAAGATCGGCTACCCTACGCGCGCCGAGGAACGGCAGATCCTTGATATGATGGCGCGCACCAGCGGCCAGCCGCACACCAACCCCGTCGTGGAC
>JANOAY010000571.1:0-4256 GCA_031411375.1 Pedosphaera sp.
ACTCCGCAGCGTAACGGTTCGGACTTCGACGCCTTGTGTTTCAAGTTCGGCCAACCATGCAAGCAAACTCGGCGCACGGGCCTGATCCATTCGAAAGGTCATCTGACCGGGTGCGCCATTGGCAGATTTTACCAAGTCGAACCCCTTTTCAGCCGCACCCTGGGTGACGATCAGCGCAATATCTGCCCCGTTGACCGGCGATCCGGCTGCCTTTTGCGCGGCTGTGTCCTCGACCATGGCTTCGATCCGACCACGCCGCTCCACGGCTTCATCATGCGCGATTTCAGCCTGCCCCAAATTGCGCCCCGGAAAATCTGGCGCGTGTTCCCGGGGGCGCTCTGTCCACGGCCACAGCATTGCCATAAATTGCCGGTTGGCTTTTCCCTCCGCCATGTTCGAGCTTTCGAACGTTGTTCACTAATGCACACGCACACTGACCTTGCCGTCATCGAATGCCGCTCGCAGCCGCAGGCGCTGGACTGGAGCCTCGTGCTCGTCAGCCAGGGCATCGAGAATGTCATCACGCGGCGCGAGGAGGATGGCGTGTGGCGGTTGGAAATCGCGGAGACGGACTTCGCGCGCGCGACAGAATCGCTCGCGCTCTACGAACGCGAGAACAGGAAACCGTGGCGGCGTGAAGTGAAATGGACCGGGCTGCTCTTCGATGTGCGAGCGGCGCTCTGGTTTGCCGCGCTGATCCTGTTCCACTTTTCCGCCGAGGTATGGCAGAAGAATTTTCCTCTCCCCGGCGCGGTGAATCGCGCGGCTGTTCTGCACGGAGAATGGTGGCGCGTGTTCACGGCCGTCACGTTGCACGCGGATGTCGCGCACCTGCTCGCGAACGTGACCATCGGGTTTGTTTTCCTCGGCTTCGCGATGGGCTGCTACGGCGCAGGCGGAGCGATGCTGCTGTCGCTGCTCGGCGGTGCGCTGGGGAATGTCGCGTCGCTGCTGCTGCACGCCGCGCCGTTTCGCAGTTTGGGCGCGTCGGGCTTCGTCATGGCGTCGCTGGGTTTGTTGGCGGCGCATTCGCTGGCTTTTGGACGCCACGAAAAGCGCGCGGTGTGGCTCGGGCGCGGCGTCATAGCGGGCGGACTGTTGCTCGTGCTGCTGGGGCTGAGTCCGACGAGCGATGTGGTGGCGCACCTCGGGGGATTCGTCGCCGGAGTGGCGCTGGGCGTGGGCGTGCTGCCGTGGCGCGCGCAGTTTCAACAACGCCTGTGCAGCGGCGCGGCCCTTGGCGTGTTTTTGCTGCTGGTGATTTGGACGTGGCAGCTCGCGCTGCGCTGACACGGAGCACCGGTGCCGAATAGCTGGCGGACTTCGCGCCTGTTCCGCGCACGTCCCAGTGAAGGTGACATTGTGAAACACGAACCTCATTCCTCGACGAACGGCTCCAACCGCCGGTCGCAACTGCTCTGGGCCTTGCTGCTCCTCGCCGTGCTCGGTTACGCCGCGCGCTTCGCCTGGCGTGCGCATCAGAACCTCGTGACCTTCGACGTGCGCGAGGCGGACGTGCGCAAGGTTGTAAAAACGATGGAGTGGCAGACGTGGGAGGACATCCACGTCCACCAGGAAGTGCAGGGCAAAATCACGCTCAAGGTCGTCAACATGCCGCTGGACGAGGCGCTGCGCATCGTCAGTGCGCAGGCGCAGGCGCGCTCGGTTTTGTTTTACGCGCTCTACTCGGACGGCGCTTCGCTCAAGCGCCTGGAACAATCCGTGCGCGGTGAAGTTGATCCCGCGACGCATGGCTGGACAAATTTGGCGAGCCGCGCCGGTGGCGGCTTCGGTGGTTTTGGCGGGTCCGGCGGGCCGGGCGGGCCGGGCGGCATGTTCGGTTTCACGATGCCCGGTGCGCCCGCGCCACTCGGTGGCAACGGACTCGTCTCGTTAAACTTCGCAGGCAAGACCGTGGATTTCGCCGCACTGGCCTTCACCCGTTTCGCGCAGACGCGCGTGGTGCCGGAGGACGGCGTGAAAGAAACCGTGACGCTCACGTTGGACAAAGTGCCGGTCGAACCAGCCGTGGCGAAGCTCGCGAAGGCCGCAAAACGGAAATGGGTTGCGGTGTATGCGCTACAAGGCGGCTTCGGATTTGATCGCGGCGGAGACCGCGACCGTCAACGCGGCCCGCGCGGTGAAGACGGCGGCACCAACCGTCCTCCGCGTGGCGGCTTCGGCGGCTTCGACCTGACCGACGCGCAGCGCGACGAGCTGCGCGCCCAGCGCGAGGCGCAGGAAACCGCCTTGCGCGACGCGCTCCCGGCGGACGCGCGGCAGAAGTACGAGCAAGCCCAGCAAGAACGAGAAGCTGCGATGCGCGACATGCAGAACGCCACTCCGGAGCAGATGCGCGACCGCTTCACCGGCCAGAATTCCGCCGCCATCAACAAGATGATGCGAGATCGCGTGATGAATTCGACGCCCGAACAGCGCGCGCAACAGGGCCAGCGGCGGGGTGGCGGTCCCGGCGGCGGTCGTGGCCCCGGTGGCGGCGGTCCTGGTGGCGGGCCTCGTTAATTAAACAATTTTTTGCCCATGAACTTGTCAACCACTCCGAAACGCGCCGGCTTCACGCTGATTGAACTGCTCGTCGTCATCGCCATCATTGCGATCCTCGCCTCGCTGCTTCTGCCTGCGCTGGCCAGTTCCAAGGACAAGGCCAAGGGCGTCGCGTGCATCAACAACCTCAAGCAGCTCGGCCTCGCCGTGCGCATGTATTCGGATGAGAACGACGGCAAGCTCCCCGAGGCCGAGATTCTGCCCAGCGTGCCCAGCTCGCCGCCCCTCCCGCGCATCTGTGACCTGCTCGCCCAGCACTGCGGCTACAGCTCGAACAGCCTGCCGCAGAACAGCAGCGTCTTCCGCTGCCCCTCCGACCGCGTGCAACGCTTCGAGCAGAACGGCTCCAGCTATGAGTGGAACAACCACTACGGCGGCCGCCCGGTGGACAGCCCGCGCCGCAGCAACAATCCGCTGACCGACGCCTTCCTGATGTACGACTACGAAAATTTCCACGCGCAAGGCTTCGGCAAGAACGTGCTCTACGCGGACTTCCACGTGGCGGCGTTGAAGGCGTCGGCTCCGGTGCAGAACACGACGGACTGAACGGGGTGCAACCTGGGAGCGCCGGCAAGGATGCCGGCGCTCCCAAGTTCGCGCTGTCATCGGGTTGAATTCCCTCTTGCCCTCCGTCGCCCCGCCGCGTGAACTCCGCGCGCGATGTGGCCGGCGTTATTAACCACCATTTTCTTTTCCATCTCCGCCGTGTGCGCGCAGCGGACAAGCAAGGTGCTCGGCGGCGTGGAGGCGAACTTCTGGCGCGTGCTGCTCGCCACCGCGCTGCTCGCGCTGTGGGCGCACACGTTCGGGCAAGGTTTGGTCGGCAAAGCCTTCCCGATGTTTCTCCTCAGCGGCCTGCTCGGCTTCGGACTCGGTGACATCGCGCTCTATCAGGCGTTGCCGCGTCTCGGCTCGCGGCTCTCCATTTTGATTGTGCATTGCCTGGCCGCGCCATTCGCAGCGGCGACGGAGTGGCTGTGGCTCGGCACGAAGATGAGCGGCATGGAAATCGGCGGCGCGGCGCTCATCCTCGGCGGCGTGGCGCTGGCGATTGCGCCGGGCAAACACCTCGACATTCCCAAACGCGTCTTCTGGATCGGCGTGGCCTATGGCGTGGTCGCGGCGCTGGGGCAGGGGATGGGCGCGGTCTTCAGCGGCCACGCCTCACGCGTGGACGCAGCGGCCGGCACGCCCGTGGACGGCGGCACAGCAGCATATCAGCGCATTCTCGCGGGCCTGGCGGTGGCGGTGGTCTTTTGGCTGGGCATGAAATTAAAAACGACCGGACGCACGCCGTTCAAAGTTCAGAGTTCAAAGTTCAAAGTTCAAAGTTCGGAAGCCTCCCGCCCCATCTGGCCCTGGGTTGTGGTCAACGCACTCTCCGGTCCCGCCATCGGGGTCGCCTGTTATCAATGGGCACTCATGGTCGAGAAGTCCGGCGTCGTCCTGCCCATCGTCGCGCTCACGCCGCTCGTCATCATCCCCTTCTCGCGCTACGTCGAAGGCGAGCGCCCGACGAAGCGTTCGCTCGCCGGCGGACTTGTGGCGGTCACGGGCGTGGTGATGCTGCGGATGGCGATGAGCATGTGAACGTGGGTATGGCTGGCCCCCGCCCTGGAGCGCGGCTGTGGCGAAGCCCAGCCGCAGCACGTTGAAATTTCGCAGAGGGCGGTTTCAATCGAGAGCGCTGC
>JANOAY010000572.1:0-5295 GCA_031411375.1 Pedosphaera sp.
AGATTGGGGCTGGAAAAGATTGGAACGTGAAGGGTGGAAAACTTGCTGCGCAGGCCGACCTGCGCGGCCTGCTGGCGCCGGAGAAGCTCGAGCCGCCGGAGGCTTCCCTGCGGGCCGTCGAGGCCTTGGTGGATCAGGCGCGGGGCGGTCGCTCGCCGCGCTTCGAGGAGAAGTGGGCCGAGCACGGGCGGCCCAGCCTCCCGAGGCCCGCCAGGCTCAGAAGGCCGCCGTGCAGGAGGCCCAATGGAGCTGCGGCCTGCATGTGCACATGGCAAACCGCCGCGGTGGGTGCGCCCACCTGATGGTGGGCCGCGCGACCGCAGGGCCGGAGCCGGGCGCGGGGTGCCCGGGTGGCGCGCGGCCCGGGCAAAAGCGCCGCCGCCAGAACAAAAGGACGCGCCCAGCCGCGCGGGAAACGAAATCGAAGCAAAGCAAAATGAAGCCAAACTCCAATGATGAAGTTGTTCAAAGAACTGGTCGCGCCGCTTTCGATACGGTGGAATTACTCGCGACATGTTCTTTCGTCACCTCGCACCATGGCATTGCTAAGTCGAAACTTTTTCGCGTCAATGACCGCCACTTAAAATTATGAGCGCCGAGGCCATGAAGCATCTTTCCAAGTCCGACCCGGTGATGCGCCGGATCATCCGCGCGCACGGGCCGTGTGCATTGAAACCGGAGAGGTCGCGCTCACCTTTTCAATCGCTCGCGCAGGCCATCGCGCACCAGCAATTGAACGGCACGGCGGCGGACACGATTCTCGGTCGCTTCATCAAATTGTTTCCCGGTCGAAAGTTTCCACGCCCGGAAGACCTCGCCAGCGTCAGTGACGAGGCCATTCGCGCCGCCGGTTTTTCGTTCGCGAAGATTGCCGCGTTGCGTGATCTCGCGGCGAAGTCGTTGGACGGCACGGTGCCGTCGTCGCGCGTGGTCACGAAGCTGCCGGATGCGGAAATCATTGAGCGGCTGACGGCGGTGCGCGGGGTGGGGCCGTGGACGGTGGAGATGCTGCTGATTTTTCAGTTGGGCCGGCCTGACGTTTTGCCGGCGAATGACTTCGGCGTGCGGAATGGTTTCCGGGTCGCGTATGGACTGGAGGAGATGCCAAAGCCGAAGGAGTTGCTGGCGCATGGCGAACGCTGGCGTCCCCATCGCACGGTGGCGGCGTGGTATCTCTGGCGCGCGGCGGATGCGGCGAAGGAGAAGAAAAAGTAGTGGGGCAGCCGTCCCGGCTGCCCCACTAAAAGCAAAAAGCCGCCAGTCTTTCGACTGGCGGTCCACTTAAGGAACTTACGCGGTCACTCTGGTTTGTTCGCGCCGGGGCGCAACGAAAAGTTGTTCACAAAAAAACCGCCAGCATCACGCTGGCGGTTATTCGTTTTCGGTTACGCGCGTAACCTCAATCGGAGACTGCCACTTGGCCGGAACAGGGCAATGGAAATTTTCAGAAAGATATTCACCGGGGCAGTTTCTTGAAACTGTTCTTACCACTGGAAAGCGGCAGGGTGTCGTCGCTTCGCGCACGCCGGGGTGAGGCGTGAATCATTCTGGAGCGCCAGCTCGATTCGTGGCCCGGCGCGCGCGGAGCGACGACGCCCCACTCGTACGGTTTGGAAAGTAAGAGCGCTGCCCCGAGGCTTGCTCTCGCCAGCCGCCTTTCTCTCCGGCAACGTGCGCCCGGCATTCATGGAACTTCGTGCTTTTGCTGAACGCGTTTTGTTCGCGACCACGCTGGAGGAAAAACTCCTGCGGCCCGGCGTCGTCACCGACGAGCGACCGGGTGCCGCGCTGCTCGCGCCGAAAATGCCGGGCCGTCCCGACGGGCTGAAGTTCAAGGAGCAGGAGTCCGGCAAGGCGGATTTCCCCGGCCTGCATCAACTGGACTCGGAGCGCGCGCGCGGGCTGCTCCTGCACTTCTTCGCCAATCACGAACTGCTCGCCACGGAACTGATGGCGCTGGTGCTCCTGCGTTTTCCCGAGGCCCCGGCGGCGTTCCGGCGCGGCGTGTTGCAGACGTTGCAGGACGAGCAGGAGCACACGCGGCTGTATCTCGCACGCATGGCGGCGTGCGGGATCGAGTTCGGCGAGCGTCCGGTGAGCGGCTATTTCTGGCGCGCGGTGTCGGGGATGACGAGTCCGGCGGATTATGTGGCGGGACTGAGTCTCACTTTCGAGCAGGCGAACTTGGATTTCGCGCGGCACTTCGCGCGCGGCTTCGCGGCGGCGGGCGATGCGGAGACGGCGCAACTGCTGGAGAGAATTCATCGCGACGAAATCGCGCACGTCGCGCACGGCTTGAAATGGTTTCGCCGCTGGAAGGCGGTGGGCGAGAGCGACTGGGACGCCTTCTGCCGTCAGTTAAAATTTCCGCTCACGCCGCAGCGCGCGAAAGGGCCGGGGTTGAACGTGGAGGCGCGGCGGGCCGCCGGCTTCGACGCGCAGTTCATCGCCGAACTGAACGTTTGCGCGCGCTCGAAGGGGCGCACGCCGGGCGTGTTTCTCTTCAATCCGTGCGCGGAGGGTTTCATCGCGCGGGGCCGGGCCTTCACGCCGGTGAAGCATCAGGCGCAACTGACGCGCGACCTCGCGAACCTCCCGCAGTTTCTCGGACGGCAGGATGACGTGGTGCTCGTGCCGCAACGTCCGTCCGTAGAATTTCTCAGCGGCTTGAAGGAGGCCGGATTCGCGCTCCCGGAATTTGTGGAACTCAAGTCGGACGCCCTGGCTCAACTCGCGCAGCGCAAACTCGGCATGCTCCGCCCTTGGGCCTGGGGGCCGGACAGCGTGGAGCAGCTCGCGCCGCTTTTCGCCAGCGTCACCGGCGAAGAGCGTGGGGCGGAACGGCGGTTCAACGCGCACCTCGCGACGCTCTACTCGAAGGCGTGGAGTGCGGATTTTCTGAAACAATTTCTCGCGCGCACGCGACCCGCGCCGTGGCTTTGCGAACCGCACGAGGTTGGAATTGCCGTTCACACCTTGCCGGACGCGCTCGATGCCATCGCGGCCATCCGCACGCGCGGTCATCATCGGGTCGTGGTCAAGGAGGCGCTGGGCCTGGCCGGTCACAACGCCCTGCGCCTGTTGGAGCCGGAGCTGCTCGACCCGCAGCGGCGCTGGATGGAGAAGTCCTGCGCGCAAGGCCAGACGCTCGTCATCGAGCCGTGGCTGGAGCGGCTCGCGGATTTTTCCGTGCAGTTGGAAATGACGCCGCGCGGCCTTAAACTCTGCGGCTACACCGGGCTGGTCAATGATGCGAAAGGCCAGTTCCAAGCCAACTGGGCCGCGCCAAATCACGCCCGCCAATTGCCCGACGCCATCATCGCGCTCTTGCCCGAACCTCGCGACATCGTGGTG
Source organism: Pedosphaera sp. (assembly GCA_031411375.1). GTDB lineage: Bacteria > Verrucomicrobiota > Verrucomicrobiia > Limisphaerales > SIBH01 > JANNGC01. The sequence goes on from JANOAY010000572.1 coordinate 3,355, forward strand.
CGCATGCACCGTCATTTCGACGAAATCATCGCCGCACTCGATACAGCACTGCGCGCAGTGGACTTCCTCGGCCCGCTCGGGGTGGATGCGTTCGTCTATCGCACGGCGCAAGGCGAGGTGCGCTTGAAGCCCGTCGTGGAAATCAATCCGCGCTACACGATGGGGCGGCTCACGCTGGAGCTGATGAGTCAAACCTGCCCCGGCAGCCACGGGACATTCCGCCTCGTGAATCTGGCCACAATTCGCGCCGAAGGATTTGAAAACTTCGCCGCGTACGCGCGCGCCTTGACGGAACGTCAGCCTCTGCAACTCGAAGGCCAGCCCACGCCGCGCCTGCACGAAGGCGCGCTCTGCCTCAACGATCCCTTGGCGGCGCAAGTGTGCCTAGCGGTTTTTGCAGTGAGCCGTGAAAGGATGTCCGCCTGGTGAAAGGGGCATTTCGAGCCGGTGAAGCGTGAGCGGTGGCTGGCGCACGTCTCGGTGCAACGCGCGTTGCATGACATCTGGCTCCGCACCGCGCAGGCGTGGCTGGTCAGCGATTATCTGCTCGTGCCGGACCACCTCCATCTGTTCTGCGCGCCACATGATCTCCGTTTCGACATCGAGCGTTGGATTTCATTTTGGAAGGACCGGCTGGCCAGGTTGCATCCTGACACCGGCACATTTCAGCGCGGCGGGTTTCATCATCGTCTGCGTGACGGGGAGAGTTACGCGGAGAAGTGTCATTACGTGAAGGATACGTGAGGCGTTTGGGGAAGGACGCGCTGCCGCGCACTGGACACCAGTGCGCGGCAACGCGGCCCTAACAAGCGAACTCACTTCCCGCAGCACTGCTTGAATTTCTTCCCGCTGCCGCAAGGGCAGGGGTCGTTGCGGCCGACCTTCGGGCCGGTGCGAATGGGCTGGGCCTTGGACACCGCTTCGCTCGCCTCGCTCACCACGTCGGAGGCGTTGCCGGCGGCGGCGGACGCCGCGCCGCCCATCGTGTCCACGCTGCTGTGCTGCGTCTGCTTGGGCATGGAGCGCAGGAAATTCTCGAAAGCCATCATGCTCGAGGCGCTGCGGAAGATGTTGTGACAGACCTCGGTCTTGATGTTGACCATCAGTTCATCGAACAGGCTGAACGCCTCCGCTTTGTATTCTAGCAACGGATCGCGCTGGCCATACGCGCGCAGGCCGATGGAGTTGCGCAGCGAGTCCATGTTGTAGAGATGCTCCTGCCACAGCTTGTCGATGGCGCTCAGGATGGTGTAGCGCTCGATGGACTTGAGCGCATCGGGCTGCTCGAAACTGATCTTCAGTTCGTAAGCCTTGCGCACCGCGTCGGCGATGTGCGTGCAGACGGCGAATTGCGCGGGCGTGAGTCCGTCGAAGGCGCTGCCCGCCACGGGCACGTCCTTGCCGCCTTCCGCAAGATCGGTGAGTTGCTGCTCGGTGAAGCCGAGGGGGAAATTCAAATTCACCCAGTCGGCGAGGCCGCGAATGTTCCATTCGCTGTGCTCCTCGCTTGACGTGAACTCGTCCACCTTGCTGATGACGACTTCCTCCATGATGTCCATGAGGCGGTCGCGCACGTCATCGCCGTGGATGATTTCGTTGCGGAAGCCGTAGAGGACTTCGCGCTGCTTGTTCATCACGTCGTCGTATTCGAGCGTGCGTTTGCGAATCTGGAAGTTGTGCTGCTCGACGCGTTTCTGCGCCGTCTCGATGGAGCGGTTCAGGAGCGGGTGTTCGAGTTCCTGATTTTCCTCCAGGCCGACACGCTCCATGACCTTCACGATGCGGTCGCTGCCGAACAGGCGCATGATGTCGTCCTCCAGCGCGATGAAGAAATGCGACGAACCCGGATCGCCCTGGCGCGCGCAACGTCCGCGCAACTGGCGGTCGATGCGACGGGCCTCGTGGCGTTCCGTCGCGAGGACGTGCAAGCCGCCAAGATCC
>JANOAY010000573.1:0-11218 GCA_031411375.1 Pedosphaera sp.
CGCCAGCGATTTGAACAAGGAAGTGACGAAGAAGTACGACGTGCTCTTCCCGATGCTCGCCGGCGTGGGCGACACCTCGGCCCGCGCGGCCTTCGTGATTGATAAGGCAGGCGTGGTCCAATACGCCGAGCAGACGCCGACCCCGAAGGACTTGCCGAACTTCAACGCCATCAAGGAAGTGCTGGCGAAGCTGAAGTAATTTTCCCACGTCCCACAGTTTTCAGGAAAGAGCGGGAGGCAGCTTCCGCTCTTTTTGTTTGGTCGCGTTGGAGCGCGGACCGCCGAGTCCGCAGGTTCAATTTTTTAACCACGGAAGACAGGGAAGACACAGAATGAGAACTGAGGAATGACAGTTCACACTGGAATCTTTCCTTTCCGTGTTTTCCATGTCTTCCGTGGTTGAACACGCGGACTCGGCGGTCCGCGCTCCAGCCGGACCGCGCACCTTTTACTTTTCCCCCGCACTTTTTCAGTGCGCGCCGCACGGAAGAGGTTCAAGGTCTCGCCATGAGCGGCCCACTCGCCTCCTTCTCATTCCCCACCGCGATCTCCTTTGGCCCCGGCGCGCTCGCCGGGCTGGCGACCCGCCTGCGGCAGATGGGCGCGCGCCGCTCCCTGGTCGTGACCGACAAGGTGATGGCGCAGACCGCCGCATTTGAATTGCTGGCCAACCAGCTCGGGCGCGCCAACCTCGGCAAGACGTGGGAACTCTTCGACGGCGTTCACTCCAATCCCCTCGAGCAGCACGTCGTGGACGCGGCGCAGGCCTTTCGCGAGACGCGGTGCGACACCGTCATCGCCTTCGGCGGCGGCAGCGCGCTCGACGTGGGCAAGGCGTTGCGCCTCCTGATCAAGCAGCCCGGCCTCAAGCTGAAAGATTTCAAATTCAACGACGACTGGAACGGCCTCCCGCGCTGCATCGCCATTCCCACCACGGCCGGCTCGGGCAGCGACGTGGGGCGCAGCGTCACCATCACGCTCGCCGGCACGCACCAGAAGGCCGTGATCTTTCTCCCGCGCCTGATGGCCAAGCTCGTGGTTCTTGATCCCGAACTCACGCGTGATTTGCCCGCGAACCTGACGGCGACCACCGGTCTCGACGCCTTCACGCACTGTGTCGAGTCGTTCACCTCGCCCACGTTCAACCCGATGTGCGAGGGCATCGCGCTCGAAGGACTGCGCATCATTGCCGAGGCGTTGCCGCGCGCCGTGACGCACGGGCACGATCTGGACGCGCGCGGTCGGATGCTCGTGGCCGCCACGATGGGCGGCGTGGCCTCGGAGAAAGATCTCGGTGTCACGCACTCGCTCGCGCATCCGCTTTCGACGCTGGCCGGGATGCACCACGGCGCGGCGAACGCCGTCTGCCTGCCGCACGTCATGCGCTTCAACGCGCAGCGCAAGCCGGGCATTTACCGCCGCGTGGGCCTGGCGTGCGGATTGGAAGTGGCGTCCGTGCCGGCGGAAGTGGCGGACTTTCGCACCATTGAATTCGTGAAGAAATTGATCGCCGACCTCGGCATCAAGCCCGCGCTGCATCAATACGGAGTGAAGGAAACCCAACTGGATGCTCTCGTCGCGCAGGCGTTCGATGACGCGTGCCATCTCACGAATCCCGTGCCGGTGAACCGCGCGGAGTTGAAGGAGCTGTACCGCGCGGCGTGGTGAAGACTGGGGAGCGCCGGCTTCCTGGCCGGCGCGGTTCCGCTGATGGAACGGCTGGAACGGCTCCCGCTGCGAGCCGTCGCGCCGTGCCGTGCCGCGCGGCCGATGGAACGATTCACGTTCACGGATGCACCGCGCGGTAGAAACCTTGGAACGGGTTCCCCGTGTTCGTGAAGGTCACACCGTGGCCGTCGTTCGTGTAATTCCCCACCGTCTGCCACGCGTTGAGGAAGAGCGATGACTCGACGCGGTATTCGGCTTCCAGTCCGCCGGTGAGGCGGAAAGTCGTCACGCCGTTGGTGAACTGCGGCGTGGAGAAATGCGGCGCGGCAAACTCCGACTGCACGATGGTTCCCGCATTCCCGACGGCGACAAACTTCCCCGCGCCGTAGGCAATGTCGTGCAGGTTCTGCGACACGATGGTGGCGTGCGGGTGCCAGCCAAATTCGGGGCTGAGGATCGAAGTGTTGTAGGTGGCCAGCGCGCCGGCATTGCCCACGACCACAAAACGTCCGAGGGCATGGCGGGGGTGCCGCCAGTTGAGGAACGGCGTGACCAACTCCGCTCCGTTCCAGGCCAGCCCGTTCGTCGAGAAGATCACCGCGCCATCATTGCCCACGGCGAGGAACCGGCCCCCGCCGTATTCGACGCCCCGCAAGCCCTTGCCGACCTCCACGCTGGTGTTGGCCCAGTCCACGCCGTTCGACGACACGAGCATTCTGGAGTGGGCTGAGCCGTAGAAGTAGCCGCCCACCATCACGAAGCGCCCGCCACCGTAGGCCACGCCTTCAAACTCCGTTTCCGCCTCCACAGGATTCGTGTGCTGCTCCCAGATGATGCCATTGGTCGAGCTGAGAATGGTCCCGTGCGTCGCCGCCGCCACGAAACGTCCTGCGCCCCACGCGATGCGCTCGATGTAATTCGTCGTAGGCGTGGCACGCACGGTCCAGTTGATCGCGTTCGGCGAAGTAATGACCGTGCCCTTGCGTCCGCCGGCCATGAACATTCCGTTCGCGTACAAAACTGTGTGCAAGTCGTGCGTCGTGCCCGAGGTGCGCGCCGTCCAAGTCAGCGCGTCGGGCGACGTCAGCACCGTGCCTTCGTAGCCCACGGCCACGAACTGTCCGTTCGTATAAATAATTCCATAGAGATCGCGCGTCCGCCCTCCGCGCCGGTCCGTCCACGTCACGCCATTCGGGGACGTGAGCAGCACGCCGTCGTTCCCGCACACGACCCACTGCGTGCCGGTGAAGATCACATCGCGGAGATCGCGGGTAGTCGTGGCATTGACCGCCGTCCACGCGTTCCCATTGGCGGAACGCAGGAGCAAGCCATTCAAGCCCACGGCGATGAACTGCCCCTGGCCGCCGGCCACGCTTTGCAACGGAGAGGTATTGTATGGCTCGGTGGACAGACCGGTGTTGCGCTCGTTCCAGACCCGGCCATCGGTGGAGAACCAAGGTTCGCCGTAATAAGTGGTGACGACAAAGGTGCCGTTGGCAAAGAAGACCCGGCTCGGATACATGGGCGCGAAATGCCGCTGCCAGTTCACCGCGTCCGCTGACACCAGAATTTCATTCTGGCTGGCCAGCACGTAGCGACCGTTCCCGTACGCGAGTCCCGCGACCAGCCCGGTCATGAGGGAAGGCACGGTTTGCTTCGTCCACGTCTGCGCGTCCGTCGAGCGGAGCAGTTGCAGCGGGGTTGAACCATCGTAGCCCGTGATGAAAAATTCACCGTTCACGAAATCGAGCGTGTGCCAGTAGGTGGCGGAGATGGGCAGCGCGCGCGGCTGCCAGTTCACGCCGTCCGTCGAGAGGAAAAGCAGGTCCGGCTCCTCCGCGTCCGCCGCCAGCGCGACGAAAAGACCGTTCCCGAAGACCAGCCGCTCGATTTCAAACTGACGCCCCAGCGCCGTGGTGATCCAGTTCGTGCCGTTCGTGGAGGCAATGAAACTGCCGCCTTCCCCGCCCGCCACGATGCGGCCGTTCCCGTGGGCGAGCCGTGGCAAATCATTGGCCTGCGGCTGGGCATTGCGCCACGACCAGCGGTCCAAGGCTCTCCGAGGCTGGACATTCAGGGAGAAGCCGATGCTGGTGCTGCTCACCAGGTTGGTGGCGTATAACACGTAGAACCCGCTGTCCGCCGGCTGCGCGCTGGTGAAGAGCAGCGAGAAATTCGTCGCGCCCGGCAGGTTGGTGCCGTTCCGCTGCCACTGCAAACGCGGCGGCGGCCCGCCCAGCGCCCTCGCCTGCAAGCCCAGCGGCTGCCCCGTGAAAACATCACGCGACGAGTTGGCCGGCTGGAGCACTGCGGCTTGGAAGACGCCATTGAGCGAGAGGCCCGGGCTGACGGCCCCGCCCCAGTCATTCGTGACGAGGTACGAATACGCGCCCCTCTGGTTCGTGGCATAGTTCACCAGCACCAGATCGGAGTTCGTCGCGCCCGTGACTGGCTGGCCGTTGAAGAACCATTGATAGTTCAGCGGCGCGATGCCCGTCGCCTGGGCGCGCAGCAGCGTGTCCCTTCCGAACAGAGGCGGGTTGGGCAGGGACACCGCCGGCGCGTACGCGACGACCGGAGGATTGGGGATGATGCCGAGGATGCTGGCCACGGCGCTGGTGCGCGCGCCGTAGGCGTTGGCCACCACGACCTCATAAGGAAAGGTGAAGCCGGGCGGCACGCTCCCGATGGTGAGCGTCCGACCGGTCGCGCCAGGAAGATTGGTGCCATTGAAGCGCCACTGATACGTCACCGGCACGCTGCTGAGCGTTTGGATGGACATGTAACCGGCCTCGCCCGTAATGGTTTCCTGAGCAAAGGGGCCGTAAAGCAGCATCGGCTCCACTTGCAGCACGACCTCGTTCGTCACCACGCCCAGCAGATTGCTGGCGACAAGAGAAAGTGTCGCGCTATGGAACAACTGCGCGTTCAGGATTTCATAGTAAAAGTTGGTGGCGCCAGGAATCTCCAGCCCCGCGAAGAACCATTGGAGGGAGGGAGCGGGGTTGCCCGAGACGGAAGGGTAGAACCCGGCGGTAAAGCCGACCGCGACCTTCTGCGTGGCCTCGAAGAATTCAATTTGCGGCGCGCTCGCATTCCCCAGCAGCAAGGCCGGCGAACTGGTCGCGCTCCCGAACACGTTGGACGCCACGACAAAATAAACGCTGCCGTTGGCGACCCACGGATTGTTGAGCGTGATGGTGCGATTGGTCTGGTTGAGCGCCACGTTGTTGGAATACCAGCGGTAACTCAGCGGGTCCGCCCCGCACGCACTCGCGCTCAGGACCAAAGGCGTGCTGCTCCACAAATCTCCCACGGTCGGCAATTGCTCATAAAAATACGGCGCGCCCGCATTCGCAAACGTGACCGTGAGTTCCACATACGGCGCGGCCCCAAACGAGAAGCCGAAGAGCTTTTCATCCGCGCCCGGCACCGCCGCCAGCGTGCTGACCCGGCCCCCGAGCGCGAACGGCTGCCCGTCCGCCGCATTGATCGCGGCCACCGCGTTCGAGTTCAGCGTCATGGTCGTGTAGCTGTCGCCCTGCGAGTTGGTGATGGCCCGCGCGCCGTAAAGCAGGCCGCTCCCGAGATCGTTGAAGACATTCGTCACGCCCGCGCCTGCACCCGCCAGCAGCGTCGCCAGCGGCGTGGTGATGTCATGCAACTCATACGTCTCCGCCGCCTGCGGCGTGCTGATGGTGAACGTGAAAATCCGCAACTGCGCCCCCGCCACCACGCCGTTCAGCGCGGGCAAATCAAACACGAAGAAGTTCCGCAACTCCGTCGCCCCAGCTCCGTGATAGCCGACGATGTAATTGACATTCTCCGGGTCGTGATAGTTCCCCGCAGTGTACCACCCCGCATCCGCGACCGGGAACGTGAGCGGACAATCCGCCGCGCGCCCGGTGGCGAGAGCGAGCAGCAGCGCCGTGAGGGACCAAAAGTTTTTCCAGAGTGCGCGCATGGGATGTTGGATGCCCGGCACGGTAGCCGGTGCGGTGGTGAGGGACAAACATTGAATCAGCCGGCGATGTACGAAAGCGCGAAGGTCCGCTTCCGGACGGAGCGCGGCTGTGTCCGTAGGACCAGCCGCAGCCGCCCCTATTTTTCTAACGTTAAAAAACAAGCCAGCGCGTCCGTGCGTTTCAGCTTGCTGCGGCTGGTGCTCCGCACACAGCCCCGCTCCATAAAAAAACGCCCCAACTCGCCTTTGTCCACCACCCCGCAGTGGCGCGCGCCGAGTGCCTGACTCGGCGCGCGCGGGTTCTGCTGCCGCACGTCGGGGGGCGTTCGTGCGATTCAGCATCGCGGGGTGCGCTGACGCACCAATGTTCAGAGCATCGCTCAAGGAGCCGTCCAGTTTTGCACCGGCCCCGGTGCGCTCGCGCCCCGGCTGTTCCGCGCGACCAACCACAGTTGATACAGCTCGCCCGGGTCGAAGGTGATGGTCGCGGGGATGATGACTTCCGTGGCGCCGGAGTCGCCGAGGGCGAGTTGTTCGGGCATGCCGCCGGGTCCTTCACGCCACGCTTCCAGTCGCGTCGCGCCGGTGGGCAGGGCGGTGGTCGAGAGGGTGCGGGTCGCGGGTGTCCAGAGGGTGTCGGCAGGCGCGGCGGGCAGGGACTGCGTGCCGCCGCGCAGGAGGGACACGCTGAAGAGCGTGTCCACCAGCGCGGGCGTGGTGTGCCACACTTGCAGGCCCACTCCCACCATGTTCAGCAGCACGCCGGCGGCTTCGACACGCAGGACTTCCTGTTGCACGCGGGCGTCTTCCAGTTCGGACTTCGCTCCCGTTTGCAAGGTGCGCAGCGTGCGCGCCGCGTCATAAAAAGTCGCCACGGTGGTGCCAAGCGCGATGAGCGTGGGCTTGGTCGTCTGCTGGGAAAGGCGGACGGCGAAGTCCCGGCCCGCGTCCAGTCGCGCGTCATAGCTGCCCACGGTAAGCGTCTCACGTCCATTGGGCAGGAGCGCAAGATACGTCGGCCCCTGATAGGCGACGGCGCTGCGGATGGTGATGTCCCATGTTTCCAAGAGACTGTTGGTGTCGGCATCAGGCTTGCGCGTGAGGCTGTCGAGCTTGTCCTCGAAGGCGAGGGTGCGTCCGGGCAGGGCGGCCTCGGCGTTGGCGACGCGGGTTTCGCCGGTGTCCCATGCCGCCATCACGGCATCGAGCATGGAGAGGGCCGGGTCGAAGGCGGATTCAGTCACGGCGGCTTGACCGAGCCGGGGCCGGGTATCCGCGAGGATTTCGCTCATGAGGGGAAACGAGCCGACGGTCGCCACGTCAAACTGGTTGCTGGCGTATTTGCTGAGTTCTTCTGGCATAGGTGTATTTTGTTATTAGTTATTGTTAAAACGGACTGCTGGGGGACGGGTGGAATCCTGGGGAACCCGATGCAGGACACGCCGGAAGCCTAGGGGGACTTCGGCAAGGCATCGTGGGGTAGGGGCAAAAGCAAAGTGTAGAAAGGGAACGCGGCGCGGGACATCCGGCGGAGCTTTGGCAAGCTGGGGAATGCGTCCCCGGAAGCTCCGCCACTTGATGTCCGGCAAGGGAATGCGATGCGGGATGTCCGGCGCAATGGTGTCGCTCTCGGGAAGGCGCGGGCGGATGCGCCGGAGGCCAATGGGCAGAAAAACACGGAGGTGGAACGGACGCGGTGTCCCCACCGCGCCGGGCCGAACGGAGAAATAATCCAGCCCGGAGGGCTTGCGGAGTTTAGCCGGGGGTAAAGCGAAGCGACACCCCCGGTGAACTACATCCATACGGGTTGCATACTGAAAGGATGCGGGAAGGCCCGCCGACTCCAATCCCCTCCGCGACCCCTCCGGGGTCGTGACCAAAACGGTAAGCATTCCGGGGGTATCGTCGCGCGCGGCGCTCCTCAACCCCCGGCTCAATTCCATCCACCCTCCGGGTGTCGAGTCGTGCCCATTCGGGAGCTGTAATTGCAAGCGAGACGCCTCACCCCGGCGCGCGCGGAGCGACGACGCCCGACCAGCAACGGCGAGCGAGGAAGGATAAAGAATTTTTGTGGAGCGTGCTGTTTTGCCGGCACCACGCGGAAGCAGCACCCCAGATAAAACGACGGTGCTACGCTTGCCGCTCTGGCCATGCGTGGGAATTGAAATTGACCCGGACGCGCCCATAGGAGTTACGCGCAGAATGCTGAACGCACGGCGGCGATTGGCAAGAAAAAAATCGGCGGTGGAAAAGTTTATGGAGGCGTGGCGACCCCGGGAGCGGAGCGCGGCGGTGGCGCAGCCCAGCCGCAGCAGTCTCGCTCGCCATCATGCGCTCCAAATTTTCAACGTGCTGCGGCTGGGCTGCGCCACCGCCGCGCTCCGTCCAAGGAGGGCGCGGCAGGAGTTGCGGTGCGCCTCGTTTTCTTCATGGATGATTTTTTTCTCAGCCCAGGCTCCTTTGGCGGCCGGGGAATTTATGCGCCGGACTTTTTCCCCGTGATGTGCAAACCAAACAGCGCGGCGGCGAGGAGGACGAAGACGAATTGGATGGAGTAGATTTGGAGCGGGAAATCGAAGCGCGCGTGGAGGAGGCAGCCGGCGAGCGCGGTCCAGAGGCACGCGGCGAAAACCCACGGCACACGCTGACCACCGGGGCGGAAGGCGCGCGCGAGCAGGGCGACAAACGCGGCGAGGAGCAGCGCGCCGCCGAGGCGTCCGAAGGTGATGAGGTATTCGAGCCAGTCGTTGTGCAATTGCCCGGGCCAGTAGTCGGCGGGGGAGGTGCGGTAGAATTGAAACACGGAGCCGAAGGAGCCGGGGCCGGTGCCGAACCACGGGTAGTCGTGGGTCATGCGCTGGGCGAGGGCGTAGGTTTCGCCGCGTCCGCCGAGCTGATCTTTTGTGTCGAGTCGTGACGCAAGTTGCTCCCAGCCGAAGAAGGCGGCTGCGCCGAGCGTGGCCGCTACTCCGAGCGCGAGTCCGATTCTGGCCCGGCGACTGAACGTGCCGCTGGCGAGAAAGAGCAGCGCGCAGACGGTGAGTTGCAACATCGTAATGGCCACGCCGCCGCGACTGAGAGAGACCAGCGAACCAATGATGATGAGCATGACGGCGGGGAGCAGCCAGTGGTGTGCTGACGCGGCGCGACGGACGCGGAGGTGCTGGAACCACCACACCGCGAGGGCGGCGGGCCAGACAAGGTTGAAGAATTGCGCGGCGTTGGCGCGGTAGGCGTAGGGGCCGAACTGCGACGCCGCGGTCGGATTGTCGCGCGTGGGCATGAACCAGAGGAGCCTCGCGGTGCCGCTGTTTCTTTGGACGACGCCTTCGAGGGCGACCAAGGCGGCGTTGGCGGCGAGGAGATAAATCATGCGGCGCAGGCGTCGTCCGCGCACCACGCCGTCGGCGGTGCGCTCGCCGGTGAGCCAGTCGTGCGCGGCCCAGAAGACGCAGGCGAGCGCGAGCCAGTTCCAGAACACGCGCCAGGTCGCGTCGCGGTCGAGGCTGTGCGGGAGCCAGTCCACATGCGCGCGCGGCTCCTGCCGCCACGCGGCCGGGAGATAGATGAATTCCGCGTTCAGCGCAGCGACGAGGATGTAGCCGAGCACGGCGAGGGTCAGAGCGAGCAAAACTTTTTCCCCGAGCGCGAAGGGCAGGGCGGGGGAGCGCCAGGTGCGCCGGCGCAAAAATATTTTCGCCGCGAGCAACCCGCCGAGCGCGTAGCCAACACTGTTCATGGACCCGATGGCCCACGGTTGCGTGGTGCCGAAGGCCCACGGTGTGAAGAGGATCATCAGCGCGAGCAGCAGCTCGGTCGCGACGTCCAGCCAGAACGGCGCGCGCGAGGCGTGAGATGAATGGGCGGCAGGCCGCTCGGGCATGGCGCGCAGTAAGCGGCGGCGGCGCGACGGCGGCAAGCCATGAATTCTCAGGATGAAATCATTGAATCATTGCGGGCGAGAAATACTTTGACACTCCACATCGGGGAAACCACGATGCCGCGCGCGTAGGAAACCCAAGTCCAAATGCAAACAAACAAATCTCTGCTCACAGTGGCCGCGTTCTCGCTGGCCGCCATTGCCGCTCACGGCGCCAGTTCCATCGTCTATAGCAACGCCACCAGTTACACCGGCACGATTCTGAATCCCGGCGCGAACCAGGTGGGCGACGAAATCATTCTCGGCGCAGGCGACCGCTTCGGCGAATCCTTCCGCTTCGAGTACTACGGCCTGAACTTCGATGGTGACGAGACCGTCACACTCCGCTTCTACGCGAACGACGGCGCGTTCCTCGGCAACAACACCTACGAACCGAGCAGCGTGTTTTTCGACAGCCTCGTGCAGACGCTGCCCGCGCCGGTGGATCTGAGCGGTCGCAACACGTTGCAGTATGATCTGGGTTTTGTGGCGCTCCCCGAACGCTTCACCTTCGCCATCACCTTCGGCGGCGTCTCTGGTGACGACGTGGCGGGCATCGCCCTTTACAACCCGCCTACGGTCGGCATCAGCGAGAACGATTACTGGTTCGACACCGGCGCGGGCTGGGAACTGCGCGGCACGAACGTGGCCATCAACTTCGGCGCGTCGCTCGTGGCGACCTCGGTGCCGGAACCGTCCACCTACGCGCTGGTCATCGTCGGCGGGCTGTGCGGTCTGGCCTTGGTCAATCGCCGCAAGCGCGCGAGCTAGTCGCTGCATCGTCTCTTTTTCAACGGCGCTCCAGTGAGCGCCGTTTTTGTTTTTGGACGAAGCGCGGAACGGTTCGTGTCTGGCTCAAGCTCCCCGCGCGTTCTCGATGAACGCCCGCACTTTCGCCGCGTCCTTCCGTCCCGGCGCGGATTCCACGCCGCTCGACACGTCCACCGCAAAGGGCCGCACGCGCCGCACCGCCTCGGCCACGGTCTCCACGCGCAGACCGCCCGCGAGGATGACGCGGCGATGCAGTTGCACGGCCTCCGCCGCCAGATTCCAATCCGCCGTGACGCCCGTGCCGCCGTGCGCGCCGTCCACGAAACTGTCGAGCAGCCAGGCGTGCGCGGGATACCGCTGGCAGTCGCGGAGGGAAGCGTGGTCGCGCAGCCGGAAGGCCTTCACCACTTTCAGCGGAGCGAATTGCGCGCAAAATTCCGGCGGCTCCTCGCCGTGCAATTGCAACGTGTCAATCCCCGTCTCGTCCACAGCGCGGCGGATTTCGTCCGCCGTGGCGTTCACGAAGACGCCGACTTTGGAAACGAACGCCGGGAGTTCGCGCATGATCGCGGCGGCGCTGGCGAAGGAGACGTTCCGTTTGCTGCCCGCGAAGAACATGAAGCCGAGCGCGTCCGCCCCCGCCTCGGCGGCGGCGACGGCGTCAGAGGCGTTGGTGAGGCCGCAGATTTTGACTCGAACGATCACAGCGCGCGGAAGCTAAACAACCCGGCGGCGGCACGCGAACTTTTCCCGGCCTTCTTGGGGAGGCAGTGGGGCAGCCGTCCCGGCTGCCGTTCGTCCACTGGGCATCTTGCCTGGTGTTTCTATTTCCTGGTTTTGTTCGACAGGCGGGACGCAAGACCTCGTCGATCTCGCCGGCCTCCGGCGTTTCAGCG
>JANOAY010000574.1:0-2971 GCA_031411375.1 Pedosphaera sp.
CCACGCCGTGGCAGCGCAGGCAGGACGATTCAAAGATCGGTTTGATGTCACGCAAGAAATCCACGGGCGCGGTGGAGGCGGGCGGGAGTTTGGTTAAATCAATCTCGGCGGCGGTCGCGGCGACGGCGAGGAGAAGGGTCCAAAGTCCAAGGTCCAAGGTCCAAGGTTGGCGTCTCGGCGTGGTGAACGTGAGTTGAAGTGGGGTACGCTCTCCCTCACCCCGGCCCTCTCCCGCTGGGAGAGGGAGCGCGGAATGGCGCGGCGGGTTCGCCAAAGTTTCTCTCCGCGTTTGTTGCGCCGGCTTTAATCGCGCGTATCGAACGCGGCGAAGAACGTGCATGAACCAAGACCGCCCTCCGCGCTCCCTCTCCCCGGGGGAGAGGGCCGGGGTGAGGGCGGACTTCCTCGAAACCAACGGCCTACTCATCTCCGTCGCGCGTGTGGGCTTCAAAACTTTTTCGAGAAGCGTTTGTTCGACTCGCCTTCATCGGGAGCGGCGGCTTCCGGCGCTTTCACCGCTTCGGCCTTGGGCGGATGGTCCACCGCCTGCACGAAGGTCATGCGCAGGTGCATCAGACTTTGCTGCAACAGCTTCTGCTCCTCGGCCGCGAGATTGCCGGCGGTTTTCACCTCCAGCATTTCGAGCTGCGCGATGAACATCTGCGCCGCTTCCAGGTCTTGCATGCGCTCGCCGGTCTCGGGGTGGGGCATCGCGCCGAGGAGCATCAGCGCCATGTTCGTGTTCTGGATGACCATGTGCGCGAAAATCTCGGTCATCATCCGCTCGCCCTCGGCGTCGAGCGGCGCGTCGTCATTGATTCCAGGCTGGGCTTCGTTCATGGGGCCGGATTCTTTTGCCGCCGCGAAATCTCCGCCATCAAAAAATGGATGAGATGTTTCAGCCGGCCCTCGATTTCCACGGTCTCCAAAATCTTCTGCCGCTCCACGGCTTCCGAGAGCAGCGCGCAAGTCACGAGATCGGCGACCTGATCCGCGCCGGGCAGTTGCGCGAGGTAGCTCAACACTTCCTTCTTCGAGAACACGGTGGACTTGTGCAGATCGCCGTTTTTTTTCTTCAACGGAAAGGGCGAGGGGAACGGCGAGAGTTCGAGGCGTTGCTCGACCAGTTCGTGAACTTTCGCGACCAGCGCGTCCACGGTCACGTTGTCGGCGGCGGCGGCGGCGAGCGGGTGGATGCGCTGCACGCGGTAAGGTTTGTATTGCACCGTCTCGCCAAGCTGCACGCGCGTCAGCCCCTGGAGAATGAGGTGCGACGTGCCGTCATTATGTCCCACGGAGACGCGGATGAGTCCGAGACCGGCTACGGGGCAGGGAATTTCGCGCGTGCGACCCGGCCGCTGCATGGCCACGGAGAACATGCGGTTCGAGTCAAGCGCCTCGGCGAGCATCCGGCGGTAACGCGGCTCGAAGATGTAGAGGGGCAGGAGCGCCTGGGGAAAAAGAGTCGCGCTCTGAAGAGTCATCACGGGCACCGCGTCCGGCAGTTGCATGGCGGGAGTGTAAGTGTGAGGGAATCGAAAGCAAGAAGGCGGGCGGCGCGCGGACCCGGCTGTCTTGGAACCCGCGTGCAAAGCTGCCGGCGGAGCGCGTCCGCCCCAGACGCAATCGCGTGATGACTTCCGAAGCGCTGGAGAATTTAACGCCGGCGGACTGGCACACGTTGCTGCGGACAGGAAGGTCCGCGCGCCACTACGGGACGGTCAGTGGCGCGGGTGCGCTGAAATTCGTGCCGACGAAATTCGTCACGCGCACATGGTAGAGGCCGCTGTTCGTGGCCTGCAAACGGCGCAGGGTCAGGGTCGAGCGCGTCGCGTTGCTGATGGCCACGTCGTTGAAATACCATTGGTAGCGCAGCGGCGCGGTGCCCTTCACGCCCACGCGGAAGGTGGTGGCGGAGTTCAGCTGGTTCGTGCGCGCGAGCGGCGGTTTGACGACTTGGGCCGGAATCTGGACCCGCAGCGCGCCAAAGCTGCTCACGGCCTTGCCCGCGCTGTTCGTGACGGTGACGCGGTAGTTGCCCGAGCTGCGGTTGCTCACGTTCAGCAGCGTGAGCACGTTGGTGTTCTGGTGGAGCGGTCGCACTCCAAACGTCCAGTTGTAGTGAAACGGCGGCGAACCGGTGGCGACCGCAGTGAGCCGCGCCGTGCCGCCGGTGGGCGCGTACGTCAAACGGGCCGGCGGCAAACTGATCCCCGGCTTCACCACGCGCACGCCGAGGCGCGCGGCGGCGCTCGTGGCCGCGCCGCCGTCGCCGACGACGCGAAGCGAGTAAAGCCCGGCCTGGTTGGTCTGGATGCTGGTGAGCCAAAGCAGGTTCGTGTTTTCGCCTGCCAGATCGCCGCCGTTGAAGCGCCATTGGTATTGAAGATTTTCACCCGTGGCCCCGGCGAAGAACATCGCGTTGGCTCCCACGACGTTGGTCACGGACTGCGGCTGCTGCGTGATGACGGTGGGCGCGCAGCTTGCGGCGAAAAAGTGGAGGGGCGGACCCTCGATTTTATTTCCGCCAGGCGGCGAGTCCGTGGTGGTGATGTAACCGCGCCCATTGGGCAGAAACGCAATGGCTTCGCCGTTCGGCTCCGCCGCTAAACTCATCAAAGGAATGTTTTTGCCGGCGCGAGTGAGCGCGTTGCTGATCGTCTCGCCGGGGCAGCGAATCCAAATCTGCGCGGCGAACTCGTTGCGCAAGGCGATCTGGCTGCCGTCCTGCGAAATGGCTGCGCCAGAGACTTCGGGGAAAGACATGATGAGAGTTTCCTCCAACAACTTCATCGAGCCAGCGGGCGCGGTGTTCAAGTTGACCCGATATACGAAAGTAAAACTGTTGTTCTTGGTTAAGATGTAGAGATCGCAATTGAGCGGAAAAACTAACAGGCCCGCCTCATCGAAAGAATACGCCGGAGGATTTTTGTGCGTGATGACTTCGACGCCGGTTAAATAAAGCGACGGC